>NZ_JBANBK010000120.1:0-13522 GCF_053572325.1 Bradyrhizobium sp. UFLA05-112
CCAGTCTGGTTCGTCGGCAGATGCGGCTCAATCTGAGCCCACTGCTTGTCGTTCAGCCAGAACAGCCCCTTGCGCACTGAAGTCCCCCGTGCCAAATCCATTCAGCGCGAGAGAATCAGAAACTGCTAATTAGGTACAGACCCAAAGTCTCTGCCGGGCGTCCCATGCAAGTGATCGTCGGAGTCTGTGCCGCGGATTACAATCGGCCCTTTAATTGCCTGCCCAGCACGGGACATGCAGGAGGTCTTCAGCCACTGCGTAGATAGACTTGTGCACGGGCGGCGGGCGCCATGATGGCAAAGGTCTCCGGCAGGAGTACAAGAGCAGACCAAAAACGTGCTTCGGCCGCCTTGACATCAACTCATGCGAACTTTCTCGTCGGAGCTCACGCTTCTCGAATGCTCAAGCGCTTCGGGGGCGTGAAATATATCGGCAGCAGAATAACTTATCTTCACTGCTCCAAATCGTATAGCGACGATCATGCCGGCTTCGGTGCCATCGTTGTCACCTTACGGCGACTGGCTCTGTCAGCTTATCGAAAGCTAAATGTCTTAGGCTCTAAAATGTGTAATCGTGGACTGAGTTTGCTCAGTCTCGTAAGGGGGTAGGATGGATCCTTTTGAGGCAGGACAGATTCAGCGCGACGGCGGCATCCCTTCTGCATCTTCCGCACAAGAGGGCCGGCAAAACGAGGCCGCGGCGCAATGGCAGGGAGTCGTGACGGGCTATGCAGCAGCAGATTCAGTCCATGCGGACGCCAACGAAGACCTGGCGCTTGAGAATTGGGCTGCTGAACCTGAGGTGGGCCCCGCTCGAGCATCGCGAAGAAGCAGTCAGGCGAGTGAATGCTCGGGGTGAGGCCGGACTTAATCTCGAATCGTTGTTCCTTACTTGTCTGCCCAGGCTTCCGAACGATATCGTCGTACTCGATGTTCCCTTGAACCGGCTTACGAGTCTGCCCGATACCCTCCCTGCTTCGCTCCGGCGTCTCAACATCAGTGCCAATCAACTGACCAGCCTGCCTGCGCTTCCGACCGAGCTCAGAGGCCTCGACGCGAGCTCTAACCGGCTGAGAAGCCTGCCTGAGGTGCTACCTGCTGCGCTCCAGTTTCTCGACGTCCGCCACAATCAATTGACTAACCTGCCCGAGCTCCTCCCTGCGCCGCTGCAATTTCTCCACATCTGCCACAATCAGCTGACGAGCCTACCGGAGGTCCTTCCAGCTTCGCTCCAGTTTCTCGATGTCAGCGACGACCGATTGGCGGGTCTGCCGGAGGCCATCCCTGCTACGCTCCAATTTCTCGACGCCAGCGAAAACCAGTTGACGAGTCTGCCCGAGGATCTGCTGACGCGGTTGGGCGCTGATGCCAGCATAATTCTGACTGAAAATTCCCTCACGGAGCAAGTGCTGACGAATTTGGATACAATTCTAGGGGCTGAGGATTACGTCGGTCCGAGCGTCCAGCTTTCGCGCGAGAACGAAAGTGAACTGTCCGCGACAGACGACGAGCAGGCCGAAGCTCTCACTGAAGCAGTCGCAGACTGGCTCAGGGGCAGTCCGAAGGAGGACGACAGAGAGGTGCTGGCAGCCTGGGAGACTTTTGCAGAAGAGCCGGGCGCCCCGGGAATACGCGCTTTTCCTCGACAAGCTGTTAGAGTCCGTCAACTCTGGTAATGAAGAATTCCGGCAGTCGGTGGCCAATGATCTGCGACAGGCGGCGAAAAACCCGCAATTGCGAGCGCAGTACTTTCAACTGGCCCTCGACGCCAACCAGAGCTGCGAGGATCGCAGAACTTTAGCCTGGAACGGCATGCAAACCGCACGGCTCATCGCGGACGTCGAGAACGGCCTCTACGACAACACGGCACGTCTTCCCGATCTCGTGCATCTGGGGCGCGTCATGTTCCGCCTAGACGCGCTGGAGGGGATCGCGCGCGAGAAGGCTCACTCGCTGCGCTCCGTCTACGACGTCGAAGACATCGACGCCATTGAGGTCTATCTTACGTATCAGAGCAAGCTTTGCGATCGGCTGGCACTGCAACATGTCGCGCCGGACATGCGCTACTTTGACGTCTCCGGCGTCACAGAGGCGGACGTTGACAGTGCAGAAACATCCGTGCGGAGTAAGGAGGCGGAGGAGTTCGCCGGCTATTTGGCGACGGACTGGCAGCCTTGGGACAATGTTGTGCGCCGCATCGCACCTGAAGACCATGCCGCGACGCAGGAGCAGCTCATTGATGCGATGGGGCAGGAGTTCGACAGCCGACTGGAGCAACAGATCGCCGACAAAGGCCTGGTCGGGCTTGAAACTGAGCTCGTCGACGATGCCAAGCGGGAGTTAGGGGCCGCGGTTCGCAAGGAAATCGCCCGCGAGATCAAGGGCGCTCTGAGAGACAAGGTGCTCAACGATCACGGCTTCAATCTGTGAAGCTGCCTGGCTGCAGGAGGCTTAGTTCCCGCTCCTCCTAGCGCCCCTTGCGGGAGATATAGCTCGAGTGCGGGCATCATAGGTTTCTATTGCGCCGCCTGAAATGCCGCGCCCGCCCCCGGAGCCGCAAAGCCCCATAACTGCGCGGATAATGAATGCGGCTGCATGGTGTGCTCCCGCACGAATTTCGACCGGAGACAAGATGTATCCGTCCGGTGAAACTTTCAACAGCCGCTCCGATTTCCGCACGTCGATGTAATGCAGACCCTTGAAGCTGGTCTCTTCGGTCGCAATCGTATGGCCGCCATCGCCTGCCAGCCGATCGACGAGCGCCAAGCTCTTGCGTCAGGCAATACAATTCGTAGATGTCGCTTTCGCGGTCGCCGATATGAATGCAACGCTCCGGCTGTCCGAGCCGTTCGATCGATTGCCTGAGATTGTCGATTGTATGTCCCTTCCACAACTGAGGCGACTCATCCCTCGATGTTGCGACGAGGGTCGCCCGGATGGACCGGGCAGAGCCTCAAACAAGGAGGGCGAGTCGTGGGTCATCATACCGAGGCCTTTGTCGGAATCGATACGTCAAAATTGCGTAATGCAGTAGCAGTTACCGATAGCGGCCGTGGCGGCGAAGTCCGATATCTCGGGGAGTTTCCTGCCACGGAGGCGGCGATCCAGAAGCTCATGGCAAAGCTTGCAGCGAAATACCATCATCTGACGTTTGCTATGAAGCAGGGCCGACGGGATATGGTCTCTACAGACTGCTCAAGAGCCTCGGCCACGAGTCCCTGGTGGTGGCCACCTCGTTCGTTCCGAAGAAGGCCGGCGATCGGGTGAAGACGAACCGGCGCGATGCCGTTAGCCTCGCCAAGCTGTTACGCGCGGGCGAGCTCACCGCGGTGTGGGTGCCGGATGAGCGGCATGAAGCCATGCGCGATCTCTCGCGCGCCCGTCAGGCCGTGAAGAAGGACCTCCAGGGCAAGCGTCAGCAGATCTCGTCCTTGATGCTATGGCTGGAACGCATCTATCCGGGCAAGACGACCTGGGGACCAGCCCATATGAAATGGCTGATGGCGCAGAAGATCGAGCATCGCAAGCAGCGCATAGCATTCGAAGAGCTACTTGAGGGGATACGCCAGGAAAGCGAGCGCGTGAGCAGAGTCAGCGATCAGACGAAGAGAAGACAAACGGGCCGGGCAAGCATCACCCGCTCCTCGGAGCCCCCGCCCGCCCCTCCCGCGACTGGTCAGAGCGAAATCCCGCTTCATCTGTGGACGCCGCCCCGCAAGATGCAAGCGGTTTTATTTGAGAAGATTGGCACGCAGTCGGATGCTGCCATCTGTCCGGCCTCTGATGCAGTGATGGAGCTGCGGGCCCGTATTGGAGTTCGCGGAGCGGGTCCTCGGAATTTTGAAGGAGCACGAGGCTAGCATTTCGGTCGCCGATCTGACGCCAGCATTTACAAATGGAAGGCCAAGTTCGGCGGAATGGACGTCTCCGAGGCCAAGCGGCTGAAGACACTGTGGTCTTCAACAGCGTGGTCTTGCCAGATCCCGAGCTACCTACGAGGTGCGACGAGCGAACCTTGCTTCACGTCTAGCGAAATGCTGGAAACGGCAGCGCTCCGTCCTCCATCCATCGTAGGACTTCGACACAGCATCGATCGCGATATACGGCACGGATGCAGTTGGATTCGAAATCGGCAAAGCTGTCATGAGCAAGGCGTCCCTGTAGACGATCGACCCGACAGAAAGGGACCATGAAGGGAGTCAGGGCATGATCCACTCGGTTGCCCGGTTCTCTGGCTCAGACCCGCGGCTGTGTACGGAAAACAAGCCCGTCACGGCTCCAACGCGACCCGCAAGCCCTCGTTGCCTTCAATATGAACATAACGGGGCCCGATCGGCCGCCCCCTGCCGCTGGCGACAGTGACAATGTCTTCCAAGGGGGCGACGAGAGCATCCGCTTCGGGGCGGGACAAGATCAGATCGGCGTGAAACAGTCCCTCCGATTCAAGACCATTCGCATCGACGCCAAGAGCCGCCAAGGCGGCCAGACTACTTTCGAATTCCTCCGCATCGCGAAAGCGACGCTGAATAAATGTCGCGCCGGTCAGGCGTTCCGTCACAAGGCCATGCTTCGCGAACGTCGCAGCCAACGAATCGAACGGGAACATTCGCAGCACGAAGGAGATGATCCATGGCCGCTTCTCTGTTGCATCGAGGATTTTGCTGAACGTCTTCTCGGTGACGTAGCCGATGCAACCCGTCGACATGATGACATCAGCGGAGCGGATAGCACGCGCGCTGTCCGCCGATAGCGACTCACGTTCAAGATCGGCGACAATGCCCTGTTCAAGAAGACCAACACCCGTTGCATAGCTGATCGCCGGCGCCGATATATCGAGACCGATAAATCGCGCTAGGCCGACATCCGGCCAGGACGCATAGAAACTGCGATCGAGACGCACCAGTGTCTCGGAACTAATCGCCCTCATCTCGCGTCGCGCGTAGCGGTGACGCAAGCCGCCGAAGGTCAGCGGAAACCGATGCACCGCGGCATTGATGCCATATGAACAGCCAACATCGAGCACGGTCGGCCTAAGGCCGGTTGCCGAAGCTTTCGCTGCCAGAATTTGGCGCACCACCGGCTCGGCCACGTCCGGAATCATATAATCTAGGTCTCCCAGCACAGAGAAGTATGCCCTGGGATCATCCAAGGCATAAATATCATCGAAGACGGCCTTAGACTGATTGATGCGCGAAAAATCTACTCGCAACCCGATGTCTCCCATTTCACTTTACAAGCCACTCGACGGCTGCTGCCTTCGAGTCATCGGCGTCTTATTGCAGAGATCGGCCGATGCATAAACCCCATTCGCACTTCGTCGGACTTGCTTGCGAAGCAGAGGATCTAGCCTCCTATCGCAGAGCACGTATGAGAAGATGAAGTGGTTCCCCAAGGCGACCACGAGAATTCTTCGCATTCAAGTTGCGACTTTGAGAGCTTCTTGAGCGTCGAAAGGCAGCGATTTGCCATGACCACACGTTGATGGCACGATTATGGAGCGAGCAAGAGCTGTGCGCTGCATCGCTCGATCCTGCCGATCGTCATCGGTGGACGCGACAATGCTGAGATAATCCTGGATAGGAAGCGTACCGCCAATTCATTTCGCCATCGCCGAGGTGGTAAGCACCGTCCACCTTCGCCTCCGGTCACGCACGAGGAGGCACTTTGGTTGTAACCGACCTAGTCCGCAAAGCATTCAACACACAGCAGAGGCTCGACAGCCACCTTCAGAGAATTCTTCTTGATACTAACGAAACGAAGCTTTGTGCGGCTAGCTAGGGGCTAGCCCTTCGATGGCTTCGCTGCGGCCCGTCGCTCAGCGGTGCGACCGTCCTGCAATTCGAGAGGCCGTGCCGCCACAACGATGGAAAAATCGGCACGCGGTGCGTCGCCATGGCGCATGCACCGCGTGCCGCCGAAGCTCGTGCCAGTGCGCGGGCGACCAGCTCGCCGATGCTGGTCGCCTCTTCCACGAGCATCAGTAGGTTGCGTATGCCGCATCCACCTGACGAGAAGCTGACGGGGCAGCCACTTGCATCTGTCTGATCCGGAGGCAGCCATGACTATAATTAAGGCTGTCTCTTATACACATCTGTGCCCTGGCGGTCGCTGATGAGTTCTGTCATGGACTAAGGCGGCGCCAATCCCTACCTCCAATGGATGATGCGCGGTATTCCGTTCGTCACCTTCACAATCTCGGAGCAAACTGCGAGCGTGGAGAACTTTGAATGGGAAGCGCAACGCGAAAGACTTACGTACCAACGGCAGGCGTACAAAGTTGGCAAGCGCTCCTCGCTGATCCCATTAAGCACTGGCGCATACGGATCGCGATTCGCTTCGCCTCGTACCCTTTGCGCGTAAAGATATCCGTATGAGCGATTTGCCGTTCTAGGTTAGAGATTTCGGCGTCAAGCGGGATTAGGCGTGCTGTGATCGCCGATGGGTCTCCACGTGTGTTTTTCACCTCCTCCTCGATTGCATCGAGGGCAACACTTTGCCCCAGAGCGCGACGCAGCGTGTGATCATTTCGAAAACCGCGGCGTCGGGATTGGTGGTGGTGCGCTTCGCTCGAAGCGCTGATTTTGGAGTGGTACGCATCGCAAGTAATCCTTCCACGGCCAACGGTTACTGCGTCCGCGCGTTGGCCTGACGCGGGTAAAACAGTTCGTTGGTCTCCTTGGAGAAATGCGGCCCTAGGTAACGGATCGATGCGATCGGAGACATCGAGCTTCGCCGTGGACTGAAGCGGTCCGATTGCCCCCATATTTCGTTTCAAGAGCGAGGACGAGGTTGTCAGGGGCCGGCATGAACCGGCTGCGCACGATCGGCGTTGCCGCGGAGCGCGAGATGCTGGCTGCGACGTGCGGCGTCAACACGCATCGCGGTGCGATCTTCGGGCTGGGCCTGCTTTGCGCCGCGGCCGGATATCGGAACGCCGTCGGCATCTCGCTCGGCAGGCTGGTTTCGGAGCGCTGGGGCGGAGACATCCTGTCCGGCCCGGTGTCGCTTCGTAGTCATGGCGCGGTGGCACTGCGGCGCTACGGCGCCGGCGGCGCCAGGGCGGAAGCCGCCGGTGGCTTTCCCTCGGTTTACGACATTGCCCTGCCCGCACTGCATGCAGCACGCCAGCTTGCGCCACGTGACGAGGAAGCCATCCGCGTGCAGACCTGCATGAGGTTGATCGCCAATGTCACCGACACCAACCTCCTGCATCGGGGTGGTGCGGAGGGATTGTGCTTCGCGCAAGGCCGCGCCTCCGCCTTCCTTGCCGCTGGCGGCGTCGGGTCTTCGGGATCGCGCAGCCGCGTCGCCGACATCCATCAAGCGTTCGTGGCCCGCAATCTCAGCCCGGAGGGCTCCGCGGATCTGTTGGCCATGGCCCTGTTCGTCGATCGGATCGAATCCAGATGCTAGCCCTGCTCTGCGGCGGACAAGGTACGCTCTCGGACAAGACCTTCGATCTTTTCGCGGAGCTAGCCTGCCGCGGAGTCAATATTCGTCGCGGCATCCGCTTATCTCCGTGACGATCCGCGGGAGTTCGTTAGGACGCGAGACGCGGATGAACTCTCCGCCAATCATTCCAGCCAGATCCTGACGGTCACATCGACGCTCGCAATCCACGCCTGCATTGCGGACCTGCTGACTGAGGCGACCGGCTGTCACCGGCTACAGCGTCGGTGAAATGGCGGCCTGGAGCATTGCGGGAATCTGGAGCGCCGACGAAGCCTTGCGGCTCACGGATATTCGCGCACGGCTGATGGAAAGCGCGGCGGGGGCCGATGGCCGCCTGGGCTATGTTCGCGCGCTCGACCGGGCTGCGCTCGAACCTCTGCTTGCAAAACACCGCTGCGAGATCGCGATCAGGAATCCCCACCTCCTTTTCGTGATCGGAGGCACGGAGCGGGATGTCATCGCGCTCTGCAACGAGGCCGCCAGGGAAGGAGCCCGCACGGGCCTTCTCGCCGTGAAAATCGCGTCGCATACGACAAGGCTCGCGCAGGCTTGCAAACCCCTGCAGCAAACGCTCGATGCCAGCAAGCACGCGACCGTCGCAGGCCAGCGCGTCCTGCTTGCCGGCGGTGACGGCGAGCGCATATTCTCGGTCGCCAATGCCACGGCGAAACTGGCAAGTCAGGTCGCCCATCCATCGACTGGGCCGCAACGCTGGAAGCGCTCGCAGAGCTCAGCGTGACTGCGGTTGTCGACTTCGGTTCGGGACATGCACTGGCAGAGATGATGCAAGCCTCTCAGCCTTCCATGCGCTGCTACGCCGACGGATTTCGCACGATCGAGGGTCTGCGTAACTGGGTTGTCTCCGAATAGCGGGAGATCCCGATGCGAACGTTCAATCGCGGCTCGCGCTCATGTCGCCGGCTATCCAATCGCATCGACAAGCGCCATAGTGACGTGGTCCACGGGCAGCGAGGCATCGACCGTTCTCAGCAGCCCCTTGGCTGCATAGTAATCAGACAACGGCTTGGTCTGGTTGGCGTAAGCTGTGAGGCGCACGCTGAGCACCTCGTGATTATCGTCCGGCCGCGCCGCCTCGCCGCTCTCGGAGCCTGCATGGCCCGTCCCAGGATCCGATCGAGGAGGTGTTGCTCGTCAATCTTGAGCTCGAGCACGTGGTCCAACTTGTGCCCGTCGAGGACATTATCGAGGCTACCTGAGCCACCGTGCGTGGAAATCCGTCCAAGATGAACCCGCCCGCTGCATCCGGCCGCGCAATCCGATCGGTAATTAGCCTGACCACCAAATGACCCGGTACCAGCTTGCCGTCTTTCACGAACTCCGTCACTTGTCGCCGATCGCCGTTCCCTCCGACACCGCGGCGATCGCAAGAATCTGTGAGAGCTTGGATGCCTGCGTTCCCTTCCCAGCGCCGGGCGGCCCCAAGAGCACAAGTCTCATCTTTCACCTCCACTAAACGCAACCACACCGATCATCATGAGGCACTCGACCGTTTATTCAGCCGGTTCTTGAGGAGGTCGTCGACTACGGCGGGATCGGCCATCGAGGTCAACACAGCTTCGCGTCGGCCCGATGGTCATGCTGCTTAGCCTTCATCACCCGCTCAGAGCGTTTGAAGAGGCGTGCATGCATTTGAGCGGCGGCCGGCTTGAGCTTGGCATCGGACGCGGCTCACTTCCAGTGGAATTGGGCTATTTCGGGGTCAGCGCCGAGGCGGCACCAGGCCGTTATGCAGAGGCCAGCGAAATCCTTGTTAAAGCCATGCGAGGCGGCTCGCTCTGCTACGAAGGGGACCACTTCCGGTTGGACGATGTTCCGTTGACGCTAACGCCTCATCAGCGACCGCACCCTCCGGCATGGATCGCCGTAAATCAACGCGGCTCGGCAATCTAGGCCGCTGAATTGGCGCAAACATCGCAAGCATCGGACCTGCATGGTTTGTTCGGAGGGTCACTGATGCGTACCGCTCGCGTCGAGAGGTACGTTCAGACGCGAATGGTCTATCGCCGTTTCTTGGCTTGCTCCGCATGGTTGCGGCTGGCACCTCTGAAGCAGATGTCAAGCGACGTTCGGATCTAACCCCGCATTTTTCCATGTCGCCGGACAGCAGACGCTTACGCACGTGCTGCGCCGGCTTACGATCGTTGGCTCAAGAGTTTCAAGTTCGTTTATGAACGCAACAACATCCCCACGCCACCAAACCTTTCCTTGACCTTCGATGCAGCAATCGAGAGTGAGTTGTGCGTTGGCGGGACGGCCGCTTCGATACGGCACACTCTTCTTAATCATCTAGAAGAGGCGGGTGCCAATTACCTTCTTTGTCAGCTCGCATTTGGGGACCTCCCCCTGGATGCTTCATTGAACACCGCGACCATCATTCGGTCCGAAGTCGTCGCGGGACTTGGTTAAACATGACGTTCCACCGTACCGGCCGCGTTACGTGCAAGGTCAACCGCTGGCGGAATGTCCGTTATGCCTTGCGGATGGTCGCCACCGGCATGTTCAAGCGTAGCGCGACGATCTGGGAGAGAGGCGCACTACTATCACTTTGATTGTCGCGCGGCAGCTGGCTCTCCGGGCGCGAGCGCCAGGCATAATAGCCGGCCGGCGAGACACCGAGCACGCCGCACATGATCGTCACCGGATAGTCGGCGCGGCGATCTTCGACGAAGCGAAATCTCATTTCGGAACTCCAGCAAAGATCGCGATCGACTCCCTAAGAAACAGCCGGATTGGCGTCTGCTGAAATGGCCTGCAACACAAAGCCCAATGATTTGGCCCGGCGCTGAAGGTTGGCGAGGACGCGCTTGCGATATTGTTGCTCATAGTGGTCGGCGCCCGGATCCCGGTAGCTTATGCCGTGCCGGAGAGTGTTGTAAAATAGAACTGCGATCTTACGGGCAGTCGCTGTCACCGCCTTTGACTTGCCCGCGCGTGAGGATAGTCGGCGATAGAATGCTCCGAGCGCCGTATCGCTGCGCCCGACTGTTGTTGCTGCCAACCGCAACAGTGCGGCTGCCCGACTAGAGGATCTCCGTGTGCGCGAAGATAGCACCTTGCCGCCGGAGATTTTGTTGCCGGGTGCAAGACAAAGCCAGGAGGTGAAGTGCTTAGCACTTGGCCACGCCTTCAGATCTGTGCCGCATTCGCCGACCAGCTTCAGTGCAAGCGACGGACCCAATCCATGGATCTCGGTCAGATCGACGCCGAGCACTCCGTAGAGTGCGGTTCTAACATCGAAGGTGGGCGTGTTGACCTGTTTGGTCTTGATACGCTGCTTAGATAGCCTTCCAACCGGTTTTGCCGCTTTATTGCTCAATGACGCGATCAGGACCTCCAGCTTGCGGTCGCAGTCCAGCATCTTCGCCTGGTAGACGTCGTAGAGTTCCAGCGATTGGGTCAACGCAAAAACGTGTTCGTGCCGATTGTTGCCCACCAGTGCTGCGCGGATCGTCTCGATGGATGAATGGCATCGCACGTCCCGATAGGTTGCCAAGACGTCAGGATTCCGCTCGCCTGCAACAATGGCTCGGATGATCCGCATACCGGTCGCTCCCGTGATATCCGTGACCACATGATGGAGCTGCAGGTTCATCTCCATCAGGGCCTTCTGCATATGCTGGATATGGGCAGCCGCGTACTCAACCAGTCGTTCTCGCTGACGCAGATAGGCGCGCAGAGTTGCAATCTCGGAATCGGGCCGGAAGCTGCCGCGTAACAGGCCATAGGAATGAAGCTCGCGTAACCACGCGGCATCGCTGACATCGGTCTTGCGTCCAGGCACATTCTTGGCGTACCGCGCATTGACCAAAATCACATCAAACCCGCGCTGCTCCAGAATCTCGTAGACGGGAATCCAATAGACCCCGGTGGATTCCATCGCGACGCTCGTCACGCCGCAGGCTCTGAACCAGTCGGCCAGATTATACAGGTCTTGCGTGAATGTGCCGAAAGAGCGCACCGGCTCGTCGGTGCAAGCAGGGTTCACCGCGGCCATGTGCATCCTTGATCCGATGTCGATGGCGGCGGCCCCGACGTTGACCAGCTTCAGTTCCGGTCGGTCGCCGGTCGTCTTCTTGGGCATGGCAGTCCTCCAATCAATGACGAGCAGGAGGGTCTGGGCTATGCCAATCGTCATCTTCCTAATCGGGATCGCCGCCAGGGCGACCTCACCACTCTCAAGTTCGCATGCACCCATGGACCACGTTTTTTAACGGGGATTGTGCCTCCAATAATCTAACGGCCGCTACCCTCCCAGCCGCGACAATAACACAAGGCCGTTTCTAAGCCGCACAGGCGCGCCACGGTGCCGGACAGTTTTTTAAAATATCGCGCTCCATGCGCAGCCGCTCGTTCTCCCGCTGCAAACGCGCGATCTCCGCCGCATGGTCCGCCGACGGCAGCGTCGCCTGCGTTGTGGGGCGCCGCGTCGCCGCCGTCGGCTCCAGCCGGCCCCCTCGCTGCTCCACCCACCGCCGCAGCACGGAATCGCGCAGGCCAAGCTCCCTGGCAACAGATCCGATCGAGCGCCCGCTCGACGCTACGAGATCAACCGCTTGCCGCTTGTAGTCATCCGTAAACGACCGACGTTGACGTCCTTCCATCCGACACCTCCTGGCTCTTCGAGCCTACTACAGGTGTCCATCAATTCGGAGGAGGTTCACAACGCGCGCAGAGCGTACTCATGAAGTACACGTGTAGTGCTAAGCCGGTTTTGGAGTGCCTTCCGATCAGCGACGAGCTTGTCGAGGTGCAACGGCTCGTGTTCGGGTCGCTCTCCTTGCGCCAATCGTCGGACCAGCGCTCGCGTGCCGTCCACGACAAAAACGCCGCAATCGTAGCTGTTCCGCTGCTGGGCCATGTCGGCCGACTTTAGGCTGAGGCCCAGCCGTTTTCCGAGCTTTGCTGCACGGTTGTCGTTGTATCCCCGGACCGAGTCGTAGTGATAGGCGACCGGCCGTTGCCTGTCGCTGCGATCAACGAACAGCAGCGACCAATGCTTGCCGCGCTGATTAAGACGATCGGCATCGTTCATTGGCAGAAATAGGAAGTCGGCTGTATCCTTACCATTCCGATCGATCAGGAGCTGGATTGTGCGTCGCGCGTCGCTATCGGTGGCCGCCAAGCGCAGCTGATAATGGGCAATCATGGGATCCACGAACTGCGTCCGGGCGGCGAGATCGGCATGGTTCCACTGCAACCACTGCTCCAGCAGCTCGTAATCCCTATGGATATGCTCATCGCCCAGCCATTGCGTGTCCTCAAGCGTCAGCCCGCGGTACCGGGACGAGGCTGTCGGATCCAAAGCCCCGCTCTGAGTATCCGAGTAGGTGGTCGGAAACGCCCGCACGGAATGAACCTCATCGCTTAGCCCAGACGGCGTAGGCGTAGTCAGATCAACCAAAGACAGACCGCGGTAGATGCCGCTTGGAGCCCTAGCAGGGGGCGCGGGCGCAAAGTGAGCATCATCGCGCAACTCGGACGGCGTCGGCGCATTCAGATCAACAAATGACGCAAGCCCGCCGTAGGTGTCTGAGCGAGCTCTGGCAGAGGGCGCGGGCGCAAAGTGAGCGTCATCGCGCAACTCAGACGGCGTCGGCGGGTTCAGATCAACAAATGACGCAAGCCCTCCGTAGGTGTCTGACCGCGCTCTGGCAGAGGGCGCGGGCGCAAAGTGAGCGTCATCGCGCAACTCGGACGGCGTCGGCGCATTCAGATCAACAAATGACGCAAGCCCTCCGTAGGTGTCTGACCGCGCTCTGGCAGAGGGCGCGGGCGCAAAGTGAGCGTCATCGCGCAACTCGGACGGCGTCGGCGGGTTCAGATCAACAAATGACGCAAGCCCTCCGTAGGTGTCTGACCGCACTCTGGCAGAGGGCGCGGGCGCAAAGTGAGCATCATCGCGCAGCTCGGACGGCGTCGGCGGGTTCAGATCAACAAATGACGCAAGACCCCCGAAGGTGTCTGAACGCGCCCTGGCAGAGGGCGCGGGCCCAAAGTGAGCATCATCGCGCAACTCGGACGGCGTCGGCGCATTCAGATCAACAAATGAC
>NZ_JBANBK010000120.1:13620-18798 GCF_053572325.1 Bradyrhizobium sp. UFLA05-112
AGAGGGCGCGGGCCCAAAGTGAGCATCATCGCGCAACTCGGACGGCGTCGGCGCATTCAGATCAACAAATGACGCAAGGCCGCCGTAGGTGTCTGAGCGAGCTCTGGCAGAAGGCCCGGGCGCAAAGTGAGCATCATCGCGCAGTTCAGACGGCGTCGGCGGGTTCAGATCAACAAATGATGCAAGATCGCCGTAGATGTCGGAGGCAGCCCTGGCAGCTAATGGTGACGCGGGTTCTCGCATCTCCAGTCTCAACCGAGCCCCAGCTTCCTGGCTCGCGGTGGTTGGGGCTGCGGGAAGCGACTGCGGCGGGCTGGGCCGCACAGCGCATAGGCCGGCTGGCAAAGCCGACTGCTCACGGGCTTGCAGTCCAAGGGCTTGGTTCGCCTCGACGAGTTTTAAGTAGCTCCGAAGATGTGACAAATCGGGACTGTGTAATCTGCTTCCAGTCAGTTTGAACGCTTCCACATCGTTGTGCAGCGTTAACTCCTCCTTGTTAGAGCCGTTAAGTCGGCCAGCTATGCTCTTCCTGTCATTTTCTTTAAGCCACGCACTCAGGGCACGAAGACGTGTAGCCCGCTTCTGCGCAGATTGCCTTAGCTCCGCAGTCGGAGTTTTAAGATCTTTCAAGGCTTGGCCGAGCGCGCCATCGATCAGGGCGGCGTCTTCGGGATGAGGAGCCAGGTATCGAGGGCGACCAATGCCACGGCGTTCGGATGCTTCGGCTTCTTCACACCCGGGCAAGACCCGCCTGAGATCATTCAGAGCCGATTTGAGCCGGTTCTGAGGGTCCCGCCCCAGGCTGCTCCTGTACGTCGAAATTTCATCATCTAGTGGACCGCCTCGCAACCGAGAAGCCAAAGTGCCCTTATTGTTAGCCTGGAGCCACCTAGCAAAATTCCTAAATCCGGAAAGAGAGTTACTGATGGCGCCTGAGGTAACCTCACGTTCCTCGGCCTTGACCCGGAACCTTGCCAACAGATCCGCGTCTTCGGTAGGAAGGTCCTCCGTCATTTGCTCTAGCGACGGGAGGCTTCCGGGCGCAACCTTGTTTAGCTGTCCGACTACAGCAGGGCGGCCGCCATCCCTCAGATAGTCCTGCACATCAGCGACAAAGGAACCATGACCAGGAGAATCAGAGTTAAACCGGCGCGATATTGGGCTCCGATTCTCTTGGCGGAGCCAGCGGCTTAAATGGTGCAGATCACCTACCATTCTCTTGACGGTCCTCTGGTGCGTCTTCGCATCAAGGGCCGCTTTCTTGAAGGTGGAAACAAGCTCCTTGTCCTCGGCAAAGGGCTCAGAGCGGTCGCGCTTGGCGCCTACGCGGACCTCCGCAGGCTGCTGTCCTCTAGAGTTCGGCCGTGGACCTGGCCCGCGTGCCACCGCCTCCGCGCCACCGAATGGGACGCACCCGGGACCGCTCCGGATCTCTCCGCCCTGCTGCGCAGACGAAGTGGATTGCGATTCGCGCAGCTGCTGCTCAAAGCTCGCTTGCAGACTTGCCTCGGCGGCCTGTTGCTCTAGCGGCAGCTCCGTATTCTGCTCCGTGAGGCCTCGCACCAACGGATTCAACTGCCGAGCATGAAACTGCGAACCATCCATACCGATCTCGATTCGAAGGTATAAGCCGCGGAGTACTCTAACGTTTCGTCTGCTACCCTCCGCACCGGGCTTTGTACTAGGTCAACCAGCTTACGAGAGGCTGACCAGTCGGCAAGAAGCGGAGTTTAACAGCCACCGTTGCCTCACGCGCCCACTAGGTTGCTGAGGAGGAAAGGTTCGTCAGCCGGCGATGTCTGGGTCTTTTGAATTTCTGAGCAGGCCGGGGCCGATGGGTAGTGGAATTCGAGGCGGCGCAGGATGCGACGGGCCTCGGCAGGCGCAAATGCTTGATATAGTGCGCCGGCGGTATGGATCGACAGATTGTCCTGCACGACACGGACGCAGGGGGCATCTGGATAATGGACGTCGACGAGTTCGCGCATGCAGTGCGCGTAGTCTACGGCGGCGCGGTGGTCTGTAACCTTGACGTTGCGCCAGCCGCGATGCGGATCGAAGGTGACGAAGAGATTGACGGTGCCGTTGCGGCGATATTCGTAATCGTAGCGCTCGCGCTGTCCCGGTTGGGCCGGGATCGGCTGACGGACCTCGCCGATAAGCTGGACGGGAGTTTCGTCGAAGCAGACCAGGGGCCGCTCGGGATCCGGCGCTTCAGCGTAGAGATCGAGCACGTCCTCCATGCGGGCGACGTATTCGCCGTCGACACGGGGAATGCACCACATGTCCCTGCGCCACGGCTTGAGGTCGTTGTCGGCCAGCCGGCGGCGCACGGTCTCGCCCGAAAGGCTGTCGTGATCGGTGAGCTTGACCATCGCGTCGGCGAGCAGCGTCAGCGTCCAGCGTTTGCGGCCGGTGGGCGGCTTGGCGCATGCCGTCGCCACCAGCAGGGCCTCTTCCTTGCCTGTCAGCTTGCGTTCCGCGCCCGGACGCGGCTCCTCGCTCAAGGCCCGCACCAGATTGCCTTCCACGAAGCGGCGCTTGGTCCGGCCGACGGTGGAAAGGCTGACCCGGACGGTTCGGACAATCTCCGCGTCGCAGCTGCCGGCATCGGCCGCCAGCAAAATCTGCGCCCGCTTGAGTTTGCGGGCGGCATGCTTGCCGCCACCGAGCATCGCCGTCAGTTCGTCCCGCTCGGCTTGGCTCAATTCGACCCGATAACGTACATTCATGCTTCGCCTCCTTGTCGGAGGCCGGGACGAATCCAGCGATGAGTCAAAAATCAGGCGCGCACTTGACCGAGAAGCAGGGTCACTATCTTGCTTTCATCCATACCTATTCGTACATGTTCGGACAGCCGCCCGCCGAGGCCGACATCCAGCGTCATTTCCGCGTCAGCCCGCCGTCAGTCCACCAGATGATCGTCACCCTCGAACGGAACGGCTTCATTCGTCGCCAGCCCGGCGTCGCACGAAGCATCGAGATCCTCCTGCCACCCGAAAACTTGCCCATCCTCGAATGGCTCGGTATCAAAACGTCAAAATCACTGTGATGAACCACTAGTCCGGCTCAAGATAATGCGGTCCGAGGCGCAGGGGCTCGCCAAGGCTTTGGATGAGCGAAAGGCGTCGACTAGGATTGAATGCATGAAGACCTACGGCTTTCCATCGCAGAAGTACCTTGAACAGTTGCGCGCGGCCGAGGAGTTGGCGCCTGCCGATCCACCGCGCGCGTTGAAGGGTGAACCGGGGACGCTGTTCGAGGTCAAGCTGCAACCCAAGGCGCTGCGCAATGGTGCAATGCCGAGCCCGATGTGGGTGCACATCCATACGAAGCGGCCGGTCCATGTGCGACAGTTGACGACGCTGGATGACGCCGACTTCGCTGCTTGCCACGTCAAGTCCAATGAACAACGCGGCTACAATCAGCAGTGGCAGAACGCCCGGGCTGCGACTGGTCGCGAAAACGTCGTGGTTCACCGCGGCAAGCTTACGCCTGCATTCTGTCAGTCCTTGTTGGCCGCAGTGCATAGTGACATCCCACGCTATCAGCTTGCCGAGGAGGACCAATTGTCGACGCAGGCCGCTCGACTTGGGATCTAGGGTCCTTTAGCGGTTGAGTACGCAGTGGCGACATCATTGGTCTGACGTTGGAAAAGCGTGCCGCAATTAGGATGGTGGACCTACAGCAGCCCGTAGCCTGAAAGCTTCCGAGACGAAGTACTTTCGCTCTTCCCCGAACGCATGGCGAGTTCTCGCGGTCAGCTCCAAAACCAGCTTCAAAGCCAGTACCGAGGCCAAGCGGCCGATAACAATTGCCGGAATCGACCAATCACTTCTATCGCGCTTTTTGCACTGCCGCCGACAGCTCGCGCGTGGCTTCGTCCGGTCTAGCCAGAGTCGATCGGAATCAAGGAAAGGGCCGGCGCGCGTGCCTTGCTGTTGTCGCGAAGGGCCTATATCGCCCGAGTAGATCGGGCGGAACGCTGGTCGAGCGAGGCTTATTCGCGGCTCTTATGTAGCCCCGAGGCCTGCACCGAGACACATTGGGGAATGACGCTAATTGGGCGTTCGATCAGGCGTATCGATGGTTAGAAAGCCGCTCGCCGCGCGCGACACGCAGGTGCAGACTTTACTGTTCATCGCTCGCTCTTCACTGCTGAAGAACACGTCACGAGTGATCGACCTTAGCTGACGCCTCCAGGATCGGCAGCACGCAAGACCGCATTCTCCGCGCCGGCAACCAAAGATCATGTCGACGCCGGCATCTTCCAGTCGCCTCCAGCATGGAGCGACGGGCAGGGACGTCAATTTCTAGGGCCAATCGGGGACCCTGATCTTGAACGGGGCGTTCGCGAAGCCACCGGTATTGCCGAACGTCTCGTAGCGGATGTGCGCCGCGGGTCTGCCCGCTTGGCTCCAAAGCTGTTTGGCCGCCTCCAACATGCCGAACGGGCCGCACACATAGAGCTCACCACGCGCGTCTAGTTGGGCGATCTCGCCGCCGATGTCGATCCGCTGTCCCTCTTCACTGACGAAACGCTGAAGCCGTTCGCCGATATAGCGGGCAAGCTCGTCCGCGAGTGCCAGATCGCTGCTGCTACGCGCAGCATAGAGCAGGCGAAAATTCGCGTCCGTTTGCTTCAGCGCCAGCGCCATTGTGTAGATCGGCGTGATGCCGATGCCGCCGGCCAGCAGCAAATAGTCCGGCCGGCCGTAGCTCAGTTCGAAGCTGTTTCGCGGCTCGAAAATCGTGAGCCGTTCGCCCGCCTTGAGGCGCCACATGCCGACCGACCCGCCCCGGCTGGAGGCGACCCGCTTAACAGCGATGCGATAGAGCCCGTCCGCACAGGGTCCTACCAATGAATAGCTACGAAGCTGGGGCCGCCCGTCGATCGGCACGAGAACGTCGATGTGACTGCCAGGCGTTACCTTAGCTGACGGGTAGTCCGGCTCGATCTCGAAGAGACGGACGTCAGGAGTAAGATCACGCGTGGCGCGAAGACGTGCACCAATCGGTTCCATCGGCTTGGCCATGACTTTTCGCTCACTCGGCCGCAAGGTTTGCGACCACGCGGTCCTGCTCGTCGGCCACCATTTGGTCGATCAGCCGCCGTGCCCAGAGTGCGCCCGCATCGATGTTGAGATCGTAGAAGGGCGAACGCGGGTTCTTGTCGAT
>NZ_JBANBK010000121.1:0-18337 GCF_053572325.1 Bradyrhizobium sp. UFLA05-112
GACGTTATCGTTGGACACGGCATATCGCTCCTTCGGTGGAGAAGTGGAGGCGTCAAGCACCCCCACGATATGCCGCCTTCACCAACTTTCGGCGATAGCTCTGCTGGCTAGCGTCGAAGCCTCAACCGTTCACTGACTGCGGAAAATAATCCTATTCAAGATTGTCCCCCGCGCTTAGATTGCGCGGGGGATTTTTATGCGAAAGACATTGCTTTTAGGCTGCCTGACGCTTGGCGGGTGCGCGGTAAACACCGTCAACACCCCGCCCACTGTGGACATACGGGGTGTTGATCAAACCAGATATCCGGATGATCTCGCGGCTTGCCAGGAACAGGCCCGCAATGGCGGCTGGATACAGCTTGGCGCGCCTGTGAGTCGCTGCTTAGAAGAGCGCGGCTATCGGGTCACTCAGCGGCTGAGTTAGATTGTGGGGGATTTTACTATGCCGGGAACACCGATCGATGCTTGGGCATCGCCCGAATAACTCAGCTCATCAGCGGACGAGGTAGCCAAACAAGCGATTCAAGATACCGCCCGCCACGAAGAGCAAATGGTCAAACTGGTCCTGTTCCAAGATGACCGCGCGCTGAGAGTTCTGGCGGTCTACGTGCCAGTGATAGTCGCCCTCACCACCGCCGCAATCGCTGTACAGCAGGCGCACAATCTGACGCTCTATGTTGGCTTGATGATTGGGGGAGTAGCCTTCAGCTTGTTCCTGGGATGCGTCAAGGCAGTCATGGTGCTGTGGCCTGCCCCCTTCCAGAAGGCCGGAATTTTGGAAGTGGGCGCTCCAACACCATATAGCTCTGCACGCTATGGCGAAAGCCTACGTAGACATTGCAGACGATACCGTTGCACACAATCAAAAGCACAACGCCTACGCGTCGGCGAATTTGACCGGGGCATACCTATGCGGCATCGCGGCTCCGTTTGTCGGAGCCGCTTTGATTTGGATGGCCTATTGGTCCCGCTGACTACCCCCGGGGCATCGGCCTGGGAGGCGGCGGCGGCGGCCTCGGAATGCCCTTCTGGACCGTTGTGGGAGGCGGTGGCGGGGGTGTCTTTCCCTGAGACATAGAGCGGAATCCCTCCTGCAGTTGAGCCCTAACTATAACGTGATTCCACGGCCTGCAGCGCGAATTTGGTTTGCATCGGAAGTCAAAAGCACAACGGTGAAGCGGAAGTGTCCATTCTCGTCGACATCGGCAATCACCCGCGAGTAGATGCCGGGCACCGGATTGGTCGGATCGACGACGTCGGGCGTATTGGAGCTGGAGACGTCGACTGCGCCGACCGGCGCGAGATACCCCGTGAACGAAACGACGCTGTGATCGAGCGACAGGTTGAGGGCAATCTCTGACTTGGACGGGAAGCTTGTGACCATCTGGTCCTTGTTGGCGGTGGTGCCGCGGTCAGTGCTGTTCGGGACCTCGAGCGATTGCAGGTGATCGCCGTCGAGCCGCAGCTCGTCGAGCATGATCTTGGCGGTGATGCCGAAGGAACCGTCGACCAGAACGTTGCTGAACACTGCCGGATAGGTACCATCGGCGGTCGCGGTGACGCAGTTGGGCGCCACGCAGTTGGGCGGCAGTTGGGTGATGCCAGGCGTGAAGGCTAGGGCCTTGCTGTCATAGACCGTGCGACTCAGCAGCAGATGACCCCGGTGGAAATGAACATCGCCGTCCCCTGCGCGCGCTGGCGCGGAGGCGAGCGCTGTGGGGGCGAGCAGCGCGAGCGCAAGGCCGGGCTTGAGCGAACGCCCGGTCAAGGGGCGCAATGCTTGAAGGATCATTGTCATTATCCTGGTGTGAAATTTGAGCGATGCGAGGGCCGCGTTAACGTCGCTGCGGCGCGCGCGAAATCTGCGCGCGGTCTGTTACAGCAATGCGAACGAGGTGCGACGGTTGGCCGGAGCATCTGGTCACGGCCGCCCGCTCGCGATGTCGCTCAACCGACCGCGACGTCGTCAAGTGTGACCACTTGGCGGTCGACAACCAATACCGCAGGGGTCACTGGAGAGGCTGGCCGGATGCAGGATTTGGGCGCGAATGTACGATTCGTTGCATTTAATCGATTGAACGAAGCAAATTGTGAAGCCTAGACGACGCACTCAGGTGAGAAATGACAATGATGTTCGTTTGGTACAATTTCGGTCGGGGCAAAGCGGATGGGGATAATGTTTGAACGTGATGGTGACTTGATATCTCAGCTTCTGCTTTACATGATCGTTTTGCTTATTCTTGCGTCTCTAATGATTGTTGCATGGCAGCTTGCCTGATGATCGAAACCGTATCGGCGCGCGTTGCTCGCCCAGTTGCGCTAGGCAAAGTGTGGGCGCTGATGATCGGCACCGGCCAGAGGTGCCGCGGCGATGAGGCGCGACACTGCTCGGACAATGGCGATACGATCGGAGGCTTCGCACCAGCGGAAATGGACGAGCGGAAGCTGCGCAGGACCCTTTGATTGAACGAGGCCCGGAAATGGAGGCAAACCCAACCGGACCTCGTGATCTAGGCGCGCATTGCACGCTTCGACCGCACTCGACCTATCATCTCTTCGATATAAAGTGAATATCCCAAATCGACTGTTTTGCTTTCGTCGAAGGAATGCCGACCTCGATTCGCGTTTTCTTGGATCACTACAAGAGAGTGCGGGTCAGTACTGAGTGCCGATACCAATGATCGGCGATCCGGCTCGCTGCCGATGGAAATTTTCGAATATTTTTCTTGTGTGTCTGTTCGTCTGTGATGGGATCAATCGCTCGTAGAATCCCAAGTGGTTCTTCGAATCCGCCGTGCCTGCTCTTTTCCTTTCATGTTGCCTGCTATCCTGAAGAATTTCCGCGCGGCTTGGATGTCTCGCGCAGAAATTCAACTAGCTTGCGCAGGTTGCGGTCCACAGCCTTGACCGACCAAAGTAGCCGATCGTTTGTGGCGCGCTAGCAGATCACGCGCATTTAAAGAAGTTTGTTAACTGACGCCGCCCTAAACGCATCGGCGGATCCAATCGCGTAACTGCAAAGCGCAGAACTGCGGACGCAGTTTCATCGAGGTGAGAAATGCTCAATGTTGTTGAGTTTCGCCGGCCGGATGCACCGGTGCAGGTCGATCGTGGGCCGACACGAATAAACGTTACCGGCAAGCGCGGCGCGCGGATCGTGCAGTTGCGGGTGCCGATGGCATGCGATCCCGATAGACGCACAGATCAACGGCTCGAAAGCGTTCAAGCGAATGCCAAGCTTACGATCGATCACGCGATCGCCACGCTCGAGCAGAACCATCATCAGATGCGAGCGGTGATACAAAAGATTGGCGACGCTTCAGCGAGGGCCAAACTGGAAGCTGCTCTCAATCTGATTGAGCAAGACCTCGAACTCGCAAAACTCAAATCTTCCAGGCTCTAGCCGACGTTCCTGCCGGACCGTCAGCTCGCTACACAAGAACATTCGAAGCAGGACTATCTCTCAATATTGGAAAGTCATAGCAGTGCTTGCAAACATTAAAATCGCCGCTCGGCTCATGATCGGTTTCGGATTGCTGCTTATGATGACCGCCGCAATCGGCGGTTACTCGGTCAATGCGTCCCGGAGCGCGAGCAGTTCGTTGGCAACTGTTGTTCGTCAAAAGAATCATGTGGTCGAAGACGAGCGCATCGAAAAGTATGTGTTTGAAGCTCGGATGCATGCGTGGATCGCCTTGGCAACTGACGATCAATCGCATTGGGCGAAGGCGGCAGAGGGCTACAAGAGGGCCTTTGCGCAGCTCGATGAGCTCGCTGCCGACACCAAGGACGTGGGTCGCCTGGCCAGAGTTAGGGACTTGAAATCAGCTGTCGCGGACGATGCAGCGAAGGCGCTTGGCCTGAAAGACTACAGAGGAAGAAACGGTGCCCTCGATACCGCCGAAGCGAAATCCGCCGTAAGTTCTGCACTCGCGGCTGGACGCCACGTTGACGAGCTCGCAGAGCCGCTCGCAAACGATTACGAGAAGGCTTCGAAAGAGACTGTCTCGAAGGCCGAAGACGAGCTTCAATTGGGTGTGACGATTGCCCTGGTTCTTGGCGCCCTTAGTATGCTCCTTGGTGTAGCCCTCTCAGTGCTTACGTCGCGCAGCATCAGTAAGCCGATTCGGGAGCTGACGGCCTCGATGTTGGACTTGGCCGAAGGCAATTTCGATGTTGTGCTCTCCGGTCTTGGGCGCAAGGACGAAATCGGCGAAATCGCCAGTGCGGTCGAGCGGTTTAAAGTGAAGGCGGCTGAGAAGGCGAAGGCGGAGGCCGCGGCAAAAGTGGACCAGGATCGGATCGTCGCCGAGCAACGAAAGGCCGACCTGCGCCAGGTTGCCGATGCATTCGAAGGTGCAATCGGAGAAATTGTCGACACCGTTTCCTCTGCGTCCACGGAGCTGGAAGCATCCGCGGGCTCACTGACCAGGACGGCGGAATCGACCGAGCGGCTGTCGATCGCCGTCGCATCGGCCTCCGAACAGGCCTCCGCTAATGTTCAAACTGTCGCGTCGGCCACGGAAGAAATGTCAGCTTCAGTGAACGAGATTAGCCGGCAGGTTCAGGAATCAGCGCGTATTGCCGGTGAAGCCGTACGACAGGCCCAGAACGCTGACGAGCGTGTGTTGTCGCTCTCCCATGCCGCCGGCAAGATTGGTAATGTCATCGAACTCATCAACACCATCGCGGGTCAAACCAATCTTCTTGCCTTGAATGCGACAATCGAAGCAGCACGCGCCGGAGATGCCGGCCGCGGTTTTGCGGTCGTCGCCTCCGAGGTGAAAATACTGGCGGAGCAGACCGCCAAGGCAACCAAGGAGATCGGCGAACAAATCACCGGGATCCAGTCGTCGACGCAAGAGTCGGTCGCCAGCATCAAGGAAGTAAGTGGCGTTATCCGCCGCATCTCGGAAATCTCTTCGGCCATTGCCTCGGCCGTGGAAGAGCAAGGCGCCGCCAATCAGGAGATCGCCCGGAACGTGCAGCAGGCTGCAATCGGTACAAATGAGGTCGCCTCGAATATCGCAGAAGTTAACCGCGGAGCGGGCGAGACTGGCACGGCATCGACGCAGGTACTTGCTGCCGCCAGATCCTTGTCTGAGGACAGCAATCGCCTCAAGCTGGAAGTGCATAGATTTCTCGCCACGGTCGGTGCGGCTTAGGACAGCGTTGGCGCACTTAAAGGCGAAAAAGCAGCGGTCGAGAGCGATGACCCTCGTTCAATCCCAAGGGCCCACGACCTTGTGCAGATTGAAGCCTTTAACCAGAACGTGCTGAGAGGGTAGGCTTGAAGAGCTAGTTGCCTTCCAACGACCTTGAAGGCCGCCGCTATTTGGTAGTTGTTGTTGAGGTGCCTGAAGACCGGGAAAGGGCGACCGACCGTCCGCGTCGGCGCAAAGCTCACGTGGCGTGAGGGGACGGCATCGTGGCGTTCGATGCTCGGCAGCACCAACTCACGGACCTTGGCCAACACTTGCTGGTCCGACCAGTCGCCTTGACCGACAAAATGAAACAACGACTGGTGTTGCGCTGCTGTCCGCTCAGGAGCCGTGATCGCCGCCATCGGCTCGACGCTCTTACGATCGCAAGGCATCGTCAGACCCGTGCAGTAATCGCGAAGCGGTTTGGCTCGGTCCGCGCGCCCGATCACGCTCGTAAGACCCTCAACATACGCCGAAAACCGCGACGCTACGTCCCCCGATTTTGCTAGACCCATCTCAGCCTCTCCGCATGCTGAAAAGATGAGTCTTCTCAAATATATGATTCTTCTCGGCAACGGCCGCGACACTCTGACTCAGTAAGACTAGATGCCAAACGAAGAAGAGAGAAGCGGTCATGCGGTTGCTTGGATGCGGCTGGAGAACAAGCTGTTTGGACGGTCAAGGCCGTAGTGCTCGCGCAGGGTTGTGCCCGTGTACTCGTGACGAAACAGGCCGCGTTTGCACAGGATCGGTACGACCTGCTCGGCGAACAGATCAAATCCTCCCGGCAGCCATGGTGGCATGACGTTGAAGCCATCGGCGGCGCCATTTTCGAACCAGGTCTGGATATTGTCGGCGATCTTCTCCGGCGGACCAGCGATGACCCAATGGCCGCGCGCACCGGCGAGGCGCTGCACGAGCTGACGGATCGTCGGGTTTTCGCGATCGACGATGTCGACGATGAGCTTGAAGCGGCTTGCGACGCGATGCGCACCATCGATGTCGATCAAATGGCGCGGGAAGGGGCCATCGAGATCGAAGCCGGTGAGGTCGAGCCCCGTCATCTGGCGGAGCTGGGTGAGCGAGAATTCCGGCTGAATCAGCCTATTGAACTCTTCCTGGAGGCGGTCGGCTTCCACTTGCGTGCTGGCGATGAACGGAGAGATGCCGGGCAGGATCTTGATTTGATCCGAGCTGCGGTCGAATGCGCGTGCCTGGCGCTTGATGTCGGCATAGAATTCCTGCGCGCTCGCCAACGTCTGGTGCGCGGTGAAGATCGCTTCCGCAAAGCGCGCGGCAAAGGCGCGTCCGTCCTCGGACGAGCCAGCCTGGACATAGACCGGCCGGCCCTGCGGCGTCCGCGAGATATTCAGCGGACCGCGCACGCGGAAGTGCTTTCCGATGTGGTCGATCGTGTGGATCTTGCTGGTGTCGGCGAAAATGCCGGAGACTGGGTCATTGACCAGCGCGTCGTCTTCCCAACTGTCCCACAGGGCGGTGATGACATCGAGATATTCCCGCGCCCGCTCATAGCGTTCGTGATGCGGGGGGTGCTCGGGCAGCCCGAAATTCTGGGCGGCCTGCGACGAGCTCGTCGTCACGATGTTCCATCCGGCCCGCCCGCCGCTGATGTGATCGAGCGAAGCGAACAGCCGCGCGAGGTTGTAGGGTTCGGTGTAGGTCGTCGACGCCGTCGCGATCAGGCCGATGCGCGTCGTGGCCGACGCGATCGCGGTGAGGAGCGTGATCGGCTCCAGCCGGAAGCGTTGCGCGTAACGGACGTTGTCCGATAGCACCGGGCCGTCGGCGAAGAAGACCGCGTCGAACTTGTGGGCTTCGGCGCGTTGCGCCAGCTCCTGATAGTAGGTGACGTCGAGAATGCGGTCGGTCGTCGAGGCCTTGTGACGCCAGGCGGCCTCGTGATGACCGTCCGGATAGATGAAGAAGTTCAGGGAAAGCTGCCGCTTGCTCATGGTCTGGCTCGCAAATATTGGTCGTCGTCGGATCGCGGCCTCACCGGGCGCGCGTTAAACCGGACTCTATGTCGACGCTCGCAAAGCTGTCGATGAAATGAATTTGCGTTGTTACCCGCGAAGCGAGCATGAACCCTGTGAGCTTGTCGCTGATCG
Organism: Bradyrhizobium sp. UFLA05-112; assembly: GCF_053572325.1. NCBI lineage: Bacteria > Pseudomonadati > Pseudomonadota > Alphaproteobacteria > Hyphomicrobiales > Nitrobacteraceae > Bradyrhizobium > Bradyrhizobium sp. UFLA05-112. Next base: position 7,334 of record NZ_JBANBK010000121.1, read on the forward strand.
GAGATGAGTGCGTTCCTGCCGATGGCGTAAGGCGAATGAATCGGGTCTTTCGCGGGTCGGTTGGCCTGATTTTCCCTATGATCGCGTGCTCGCGGCGCTCGCGCGGACGACATGATCGCAAATATTTCCATCTCCGCGTGACCAACGAAGCGATCATTGCTCGCTGCGGAAAACAAAGCTGGTTTCGTTTCATTGACTGGTCCGCGATCGCTTTTACCATCTGCAGGGTCCAAGCAAGAGTCGTTCACCATGCGGCAATCCGATCCACACGTCGTTCGCAAAGGAGCCCGGCCGATGGCGCTGTGTGCGCCGTGTCGCGCTGACGCGATGGTGGAGAGCTGTACCGCCGGGATCCGTGTGCCGCGAACGGTCTAGCCAGCAACGTGATCCCCTAGGACCAAATCCAAGAAACCACCCATCCAGTCTCCCCGCCGACCCAGCTGTACGGCGCACGGCGGAGCTTTGTTCAGAAATTCAAAACGAGAGATCACGATCATGAGCAACGCGACCACCATCGACAACGTCATTCCGCGCGCCGATATCGTCAAACGTGCCGCCCGGCTCGGCGCCGAGATTCGGAACGTCAAGCTGTCCGGCGATATGTCCGACGACGTCATTCGCGCCATCAACCGGGTGCTGCTCGAGCACAAAGTCATCTTCTTCCGCGACCAGGGGCATCTCGACGATGTCGAGCAGGAGCGATTTGCCGTCCGGCTCGGCAAGCTCGTGCCGCATCCGACGGTCGGTGCGACCAAGGGAACGTCATCGATTTTGGAACTGGACTCCGGCCGCGGCGGTGGCCGCGCCGACCAGTGGCACACGGATGTCACGTTCGATGCCTATCCGAAGATCTCGGTGCTGCGCGGTGTCGTGATCCCGCCCTATGGCGGCGATACCCTGTGGTCGAACACGGCGGCCGCCTATCTCGACCTGCCGGCGCCGCTGCGCAAGCTCGCCGACGAGCTCTGGGCGATCCACAGCAACGCCTATGATTACGCCGTGAAGACGCGCGCGAGCGAAGCGGACCGCAAGCACTTCGACGAGGTGTTCACCGGCACCATCTACGAGACCGAGCATCCGGTGGTGCGGGTCCATCCCGAAACCGCCGAACGCACGCTCGTGCTCGGCAATTTCGTGCAGCGCTTCGTAGGCTTGCCGAAATATGACGGTCAGAAGCTGTTCGACCTGTTCCAGTCGCATATCACCGCACCGGAAAACACGGTGCGCTGGGCTTGGCAGGCGGGCGACGTCGCCATCTGGGACAACCGTGCGACCCAGCACTACGCGATCAACGACTACGGCGATCAGCATCGCATCGTCCGCCGCGCCACCATCGATGGCGAGGTGCCGGTGAGCGTCGATGGTCGTCACAGCGTCACGCGCATCAAGGCGCCGAAGCCGCAGACGGCAAAGGCTGCCTGATGAAGGCTGCTCGATCTCCGCATCATTGACAGGATTTGCCAAAATGAACGCTTTGTTTGGATTTGTTCGTGCGCGGTTGCTGCTCGCGGGCGCTCTGGCGCTGGGCCTTGCAGCTCCGGCCTTCGCCGAGCCGCCGCTCGACAAGACCGAGATCCGCTATCAGGGCTGGGCAGGGCAGGTGAGCTTTATCGAGCTCGCCGACGACCTCGGCTATCTCGCGCCGCTGAAGCTGAAATGGGTCGGCAACACCATCAGCGGTCCCCAGGACATCCAGACGGTGGTGACCGGCGATATTGACATCGGCGGCGCCTTCTACGGTGCGATCCTCAAGCTGATCGCAGCCAAGGCACCGATCAAGGCGGTGGTCGGTTATTACGGCTCCGATGCCAACACCTATTACGGCTACTACGTGAAGGACGACAGTCCGGTCAAGACGGCCCGCGACCTGATCGGCAAGAAGGTTGCCGTCAACACCCTGGGCGCGCATCTCGAGTTCGTGCTCCGCGAATATCTGGCCCGCAACGGCCTTTCCGCGAGCGAGGTCAAGCAGTTGACGCTGGTGGCGATCCCGCCGGTGAGCGGCGAGCAGGCGCTGCGCCAGGGCCAGGTCGAGGTGAGTGCGCTCAGCGGCGTGCTGCGCGACAAGGCGCTCGAGCGCGGCGGCATCCGCTCGCTGTTCAACGACACCGATCTATTCGGCCAATTTACCGGCGGTTCCTATGTCCTGCGTGACAGGTTCATCAAGGACAATCCCGACGCGTCGCGCAGGCTGGTCGAGGGCATTTCGCGCGCCATCGCTTGGGCGCAGACGACACCGCCGGAAGAGGTTCGAGCGCGCTTCGACAGGATCATCGCCGAACGCAAGCGCAATGAGGATGGCTCCTCGATCAAATATTGGAGGAGCACCGGCGTGGCGAGCAAGGGCGGCGTGATCTCGGACGCTGAAATCCAGGTGTGGATCGACTGGCTAGAGAAGGACGGCTTGTTCAAACCGGGCCAGATCAAGGCCTCCGATACCTATACCAACGCGTTCAACTATTTCCGCCCTGGCAAGACGGCGGAGGCACAATGACCCAAGTGAAAACCAACCAGGTCAAGATCAGCTTCGAGCGCGTCCGCAAGGAGTTCGTGACGCGAGGCGAGGGGGGCGGTCCGGCTGGCCGCTTCACGGCCCTGGAGGACATCGCGCTCGACGTCCGCACCGGCGAATTCCTGGCCCTGGTCGGCCCAAGCGGCTGCGGAAAATCCAGCCTCCTCGATCTGCTGGGCGGACTGACGACGCCGACCAGCGGTCGGATCCTGCTCGATGGCCAGCCGATCACGGGACCCGCGCGCGACCGCGGCATCGTGTTCCAACAATACGCGCTATTTCCCTGGCGCACTGCCGCGGAGAACGTCGAGTTCGGGCTCGACATCGCCGGGCTCAAGGCGGCGCAGCGGCGCGAGATAGCGCGGCATTTCCTCGATCTCGTCGGCCTGTCTGGCTTTGCCAGCCGCTACCCGCACGAGCTCTCCGGCGGGATGAAGTAGCGCGTCGCGATCGCGCGCAGCCTTGCCTACGATCCGGAGGTGCTGCTGATGGACGAGCTGTTTGCCGCGTTGGATGCACAGACGCGCGAGACACTGCAGACCGAGTTGCTGCGGATCTGGCGCGCGACCGGCAAGACGATCGTCTTCATCACCCATGGCATCGACGAGGCCGTGGTGCTCGGCCAGCGCGTCGCCGTGATGACCTCGCGCCCGGGCCGGATCAAGCAAATCATCGACATTCCCCACGCGCTGCGAGGCGAGGTCGATGACGTGTGCTCGCTGCCGGAGTTCGGCCATGTCAGGCACGAGGTCTGGAGCCTGCTCCGCGATGAAGTGCAGAAGGCGCAGCAGGGTCAATTGAACGGCGGCGTCGCCACGCGTCGCGTTGACCGTAACGTGAAGGAGGTTGTGCATGTCTAGCCTTGAGACGCTGACGCTGCTGGAGCTCGCGCACGGGCGTCCGAGCTCCTTGTCCGACGTGGCACGTCGTCCATCGCCGATCGTCGACCGCCTTCATGCTGCCGTGCGCTCCCTCGGTGCACTCGGGCATCGCTCGCTGCTGCTCATTGCGCTGCTGTCGGTATGGGAGGCAACCCCGCGACTCGGCTTGATCGATCCGGTGTTCCTGTCGCCGTTCTCGGAGGTGATCGCCGCGGGCTGGCAGCTCGCGCAGACCGGCGAGCTCTACGACGACGTGTCCGCAAGCCTGCTGCGTGCCCTGAGCGGATTTCTGATCTCGGTTGCCTTGATCATCCCGCTGGGCCTTCTCGTCGGCTGGTACGCGCGGCTCGGCGATCTCCTAAACCAGTTCATCGAGATCTGCCGCAACACCGCGCCGCTGGCGCTCCTGCCGGTGTTCATCCTGCTGCTCGGAATCGGCGAGATGTCGAAGATCACCATGGTTGATCTATAGCTGCGCTTGGCCGCTGCTGCTCAACACCATCGGTGCCGTCAAGCAGGTCGATCCACTCCTGATCAAATCGGCACGGACGATGGGCGCGAGCCCGCAGCAATTGTTCCGCAAGGTCATCCTCCCGGCGGCGCTTCCGACCATCTTCGTCGGCATTCGCCTTGCCAGCGCGTCCGCCATGCTCGTGCTGGTCGCCTCCGAGATGGTCGTTGCTAAGGCGGGGCTCGGCTATCTCATCATCAACAGCCAGTACAGCTTCCTGATCCCGCAGATGTATTTCGGCATCCTGGGCATCACGGTGATCGGGCTGGCGTTCAACGCCGTGCTCGAGGCGCTGGAGCGGCGCTTCATGCGTTGGAAGGCGCCGGTGGTGGCATGAGCCGCGGGTCCGACTGCAATCGTTCAAATGGGGAGATGTGACCAATGACCACTCAAATCCACCGCGCCGAGCGCAGGCCCGCACCAAGCGAATCGGTTGAATATGACGCCGACGTGCTGGTGCTCGGTGGCGGGCCGGCGGGCACTTGGGCAGTGGTGAGCGCGGCGCGCGCGTGGTGCTCGCCGACAAGGGATTCTGCGGCACATCGGGCTTCAGGCACGAAAGCCAAATGTTCCTGCTGAACACGGTAGCCCTCCTTACGCTGACTGCATTGCGTTCTCTTTCCCGTTCAGCCCGGTGACCAGGCAAATTGTCGTGGGTTTCGCGTTACCGGCGGCTAGCCGACGCGTCATGCACGCAACGCGCCCAGTTCGAATCGTCCGCGGCCGATCGTCGAGCCCCTTGGTTGCCGCTTGGACCGGCGATGTACGGATTCGGTTCGCTGGCCGTCCGATACTCGTCCAGATTCCCACCGCGAAACAATACCTCAGTCTCTTCCATTGGTGTTTTGCTCAGTGCCACCATGAGGTCTATATCCGCATCTATTATCTCGTCCCTATCTTGGACGTCCATTCGGAGCGAAATGCTGTTGATGATCCCTTCGGGCGTCCAGATGGTCGCCCTCGGTACCGTGTAGCTATACAACGTTGTCGCGTTATTGGCGATTGCCCTCGCCCAATGGTCTCGTGAAACGACCAGTTTTGAGGCGTCCTTGACCAACGAGACGAAAGGTGAGTTCGTCAGACCGCGCATGTGCCGTCCGGCCGTGCGCGCCAGATCCAGAGGATATTGTTCCAGAGAATGGCTAACGGGAGAATGTTCGCGCGCCAGGGTACGTACGTGCGATATTGCGTTCGTCTTGTCTTCCGTGCGTGGCTTGCAATGGCTGGCATCGTTCTGAAAACGCTGCAGCTTTACATACGACGATGCCACTACGTCGTCGAAAATGCCATCGCCATCGACGCTGCTAGCCGAGGACCCTGTCGCTGTCGACCATTGAGCTGATCGCTGCCCGGCCAGCTCGATGTCGTTCCTAAGCGCCCCAACGCTCGCGCCGGTCAGTGTTGCGGCAAGCTGAGCGCGCGCCTTAACGAATGACGAGGCTCTGCACCGTTCCCCTGCCCGAATCGCGCGCGCTCTCACGTCGCCTTCCGTCACTGCCGGGGGCAATCCAACCTCGGTTGCCATCAACACAGAGGGCGAGTGTGCTGGTGAGCTGGGCTGTGGACTCGTGGTGCTCGGTTGTTGTCCCGCCGGGTCAGTTGAGTTGGTATTCACCTCGCCCCTTTTGGACATATGCACTGGCATTGTCAGGTCTCCCGTCGGCGATGCCGGATACCACCGCGCATTCGTGCTTTCCGGGGACAGCAATTTGGGTAACGCTCGTGCCATCCTCCCCAATGAGAAAGCTAATTCCGTGCCAAGGATGTCCGCCCCCTCTAAAGCGGCAGATCACACTTGAAAGAATTCGCAGCCAGTCGCTTCCTTGATCCTGTGGTTCATGCGCTCGATCTGGTCATTGGTCTAGGGAAGCGGCCGAATCGATGTTCCTTGGATTTGCGAGCACGTTCTTTGCATTTGCAAATCGCCCCTGGTCGCCAACCTCCAGCGCTAGATCACGATGTTCCTGCGAAATAACCGGCGAGGGCGTCAGATCATAAGCTGGCGAAAGCTGCCAAGTCCGCTCTTTGGCTACCAGCGCGTGGTTGCGAAGATGATCATGCAGGTTGGAAGTCAGCGCATTGAACGTCATGCGTCGGAAAAGTTCTTTGGCATCCCTTTCAGGCTCCTCCGTGACCCGGCGCATCTCCTCTGCCATCAATACGTAGGACCAGCGGTCGCGCATCTCGACGGCTTCATCGGCTCGCAGAACGGTTAGTCCGCTAATCATCCGCGAACGCGTTATCCCTTGTCCGTCTTCGTGCGATCGAAGCGCTTGGCGAGAAACGTCCTTAGCACCGATGCTGATAATGCGGCTCTCAACCACGCGAAGACCGCAAGCCTTGGCCAACTCAAGCATCGCGTGCTCGACGCGCGTGTTGTTCCAGCGGTCATCGGGGCGGTTGAATTTTGCGATCCAGAGACCGTCGTCCTCTACGACAGCTTTCGGACGGGCTCCGCCCATGGAGGTGCCTAAGAGCATCAAGTCCTGAACCTGTGCGGCTTCCTCGGTTTTTACATCTTGCTCACGCATCAAGGCTTCGGCGATTTCCTGAAGCTTTGCGAGTTCGGGCGTCTTATTGAATTTGCGACGTGGTGCCGGAGGTTGTTGGCCAAGTCCAAAACCAGCGCCCCCGTCGTCGGCTGAGTTCAGGAGGTAATCGAGTTCACCTAGCTGAGGAACTCCGGCATGCTTCTCGATGATACAACGACCCCAGTAGTCACGGGTCTGCATCGCGCAACGCGCCAAAGATGCCATTCAATCGGCCTGTTTCGTAAGTCTCGCCCGATAGCTTAAGCTCGACGGGATCAATTGCGACCGCATCTCCTCGTGAGAGATACGACTTGCCGTAGACGAAGCGGCCCAATGCATTGCCACGGCGATCCTTGGCGAGCTGGAAGCGGCCGGCGGTTATCGCCGGTTTGACCGGGCAGCGTGATGTAGACGAAGCATTCGGTGTTGCCTTTAGCCTAGGCCAACCGGCCGAATGGCGAGATTTTAGAAGTTGGTTAGACGGAAACGAGCCAACAAAAGTCGCCGTTACAGGCACGTCTCTCATTGCGCAAAGCAAGCAGCTGTACGAGGCCTGGTCAAAGCAATACGGCGTCCGAAACTCCTTCTATCGCTTCACGGACGAGGTGCTACCACCTGACGCGTTGCAGCGGCTGCTCGCTGGCATCGAATACCTGATACTCAGCAATCCTCCTACGATCACCCAACAGAATGGCGATGACGATAAAAAGAAGAGGTGGTTGTTTGAGGTGCGCAATCGCTTTACTCATGGCGCGCAGGTGAATAAAGGCTTTCATCCTGAAAGATTTGGACCGACGCCACTCGCGCGGCAAAGTAAACAATACCGGTTCGGACCCCACTCCTGGGAGGTTATTTTTGTGGAAGTTGGCCAAGGCGTGTCATTGAAGCTGTTCGGTGCGGCCTTGCCACTAAGATTAGGAGATATTCAGCCGACGCCTTTGACGTACTTAGCTCCTGGTCATCAGATTTGCATTCAGGCGTTGGATCCCCCTCGGTTCTGTCGTTCATCTGGTGAAGCACCCTATTCGCTTCAAGAAATCTGACGAAGGCGAAGTCGTGTCGGCATGGCTCCAATAGCCCTGGCGAAGGCGATGGAATACAAAAAGAGTGCGGGCTATCCGAGACTCAATCGAGCCGTTCAATGACTTCCGCCGGTAGTGCGAGAAGGCGAGCGCAAGCGACGCATGGTAGCGGTGCACGCCTCCACGGACCCGATAGCGCCGTTGGCCGGAGTCAGCTAGCTCGACGAAGATTGCGGGAAGCGAAACGTCGTCCCGAATGCCGATCAGAATGCGTATCATTCGATCATGCCGAAAACCGTTGGCGTCGAGCGGATACCCTGATCTGCGCAACGGTACTTCAATATCAACCAGTGCGATGCACTGATGCGGATCATCACAACGATAGGCGTTTCGCGCCGGCCCAAAATCCTGCACGCCGGCTTCTTCCAGCCATTCCGACGGAATTATCATGGACTCGGGCATAGCAACCTAAGGGCACGGGAGTTCTTTTTTGGTGACGACGGGCATTCCACAATCCAAGCCGCACATCATACAGCATGCTGGCTGTTCGTCCTCACGACCCGTCTTTGGAAAGTATGTGCGGGTCGGGTGTGAAGACGAGGGCGCCGGGCATCGCAGGTGTGTTGGGCCAAGGAAAAGCGGATTCAGGAAAAATTGGAATTGCCGAAGGTTCGTTGTTGATTGCATTCGCAAGCTGGCGACCGAATGAAATGAATGCTTCCATATCGTCAGCTACTTGTCGTAGCTCGCTGAGCCTCGGAACAGCCATCACGGTATTGCCCCGCTTGGACGTCTTGAACAGCACTGTGTGTTCGCTTCCAGTCCAAGCTAGATTGGAATGCATTAAGTGATTTCGATTGTCCGTCAGAACGGCCGAACCTTTGAAAAAGTGCTCTACGAGTTCGTTGGCTTGCTCGGTCCACTCATGTCGCGGTAGCATTTGCCGCGCGAAATATTGGCAACTTGCAGTGCCAATCTTCGAGGCTATCTTTGTTGCTGCATCCACACCGCTTCCCGTCACTGTAGCCAGCATGAAGATTATCACCGACTCAAGTTCAGCGAATTTGATGCTCACGACGCCCATTGCAAATATGCTCTTGCGCGGACCTATTGGATAGGCGGGCCAACCGTCGACTGCTTCCATGCTACTGCCCGTCTGACATTTGCACTTCTTTTTCAGCGACCATACATGCCAGAAGCGCTTCACCTTTATTCCAACTCGCCTTCTTTGCTTCTTCAATTCTGTCGTGGCATTTCCTGCAAATGGCCACTAAAGGTGAAATGTCGTCACCGGATAAGACCCTCGGCCGATAATCCCTGTGGTGAACTTCTGTTGCCCGCGAAGGACAACACGCGCATTCGTAGTCCGCCGCAGCCAAGACGCGCTTCCTAATTGCGCGCCATGTCGATGTCTTGTGATAAGCTTCGTAGTACCCGTCTGGCAGCCAGCCAGCGAAGGCGACTAGGAACAGGTCAGGGTCGCACCTCTTCGCATCACATCTCCAAAAGAAGCTAGCAAACGAGCGACGCTGGCTTTCGGGCCATGTAGCTGGGTAGCGATCAAAATACTCGCGACATTGCGCGTCTGTCGGCTCTGGATCGGGTGGGATAGCTGGTAGTGGCATTGTCTGCTCTGCTTTCTGCACATTCGCGGCAGCGGGATACAACTACCGCTCTGGCCGCCAACAGTGCAGCCGCATGTCGCTTCGTCGTCTCATCGCGCGTGAGCTTCCGCAATATTGGGTACAGTTTGCAGTCGCCGCCCCCTCCACGTCTTGTCAAAAAGTAGCTGGACGAACGATGCTGATGGCCACTCACGAAGTATCTGACGTCGGTCAACTCGTAAAAAGCGGTATTGATCTTCCGAGTGCAGGCGGAATACAGCGCCATTTGGCGCGGTGCTATCGATAGTTGTCAGGTCAATCGACATATCTTGCAAATCATCGACCGGAACCTTGACTTCAATTCCACGACTGAAAAGTGCAGCGGTTCCTATTTGCGCTGGCCGCCCCCAAATCGAGATGCGCCCTTGGATCGCAGCGTCTCGCAGAGATTCGTCAATGTCATCCTCTAAGAGATGGTCGGCGCGACTGTCACTATAGTAGAGGCGACCGATCGACCACTTGGATCGAACATGGATGTAGCGGAATGCCTCGCGCAAATCCCAATCAGGGCTTGGATCAACGGGAAATTCATGATCCCTGACGGCTCGCCAAATTTGGGGAAGCAAGAACGTGGCGACCGAAAGTCCTGCAAAAAATGCGGCTAGCAGGGGATGTGCTGCATGAGTTGTCCACCAAGACTCGACAGGTGCGATCAACTTCAATGCCGCTCCCCAATCTTTGGGCGGAGTGAAGTCAAAGAAAAAGGATAAGACGAACCCAACTATCGGCAGCGCGCTGCCGAGATGTTTCAGCTTAAAGCGCATATGAGTGTACCTATCGGATTGTCGCCGGACGCAAGATCTGATCGAATTGCGCCGACTCTCCCAGTTGCTCTCATCATAGTCCATAAGCAGCGCCAAATCTCGGCCCCCCTAGGGCGGCCGGATCGGCGCAACCGCATACGGCACCGACTTGATTGCACGTTCACTGAACCGTTTGGCAACCGCATCGCGGTCCTCACCCGATCGTCGACCGCGCCCCATCGGCGCCGGCAACGCGCTGTCTTAGAAGCGAAGCGCTCTGCTTCGATCCCGTCAATTGCACGACGAGCTCAGGCCGGCGGCGGTCCGGCCCAATTGATGGCTGCAGGCGCCGCTCAGAGGCTGCGCTACAGGCTGAGCCCCGGTTTCTTCCAAATGTCCACTCGATGCCACCGTCGTCGCGCTGAAGGCCGCTGATGTGCTGGCCAATGCGCTTCTCGAGGAGGGGTTGCCAGGGCACAAGCTGAAAGCCAATCCCCGTTGTCGATCACGGCGAAGCGCCCGCTGACGAGACTGGCGATGCCAGCGCGGCAGCCATCTACGTACTCGCCGCAAGTGCGTCGGGCCGCGCTTTCTTGCCATCTGTTGGCCACACGATCGGCCTCCTGTCGCTCAAGAGTCGCCATAGTGCCGACAGCACATTCTTGAGTTCGTCTGGTGGACGTTGCAAGGATCTGCGAGCGAACAATGCCATGACGTCGGTCTAGGCTCGCCTCCGTTTGCATTTACTCCCAGGCGCTGCGGTCGGGGTTCCAGCGACCGCTCGCGCTCTCAGGCAAACCGAGAGCGGTGAGTATCGGCTCGAAGAATCGACGCAACTCCGTCAATAGCTCATCGAATGGCGGCGGCGGCAGTGTCGGCGGGTTGCGGCGCAAAAACCCTGTCCAGAGCGCTTGTTTGTCCGCCATCTCAGCAAACTGCGGCGTCAGCGCCACCGGCGTCTCCGTCGGCGCAGTGGTCTCCCGCCTTTGGAGGGTGCCGGCGATGGCCTCGACCAAAGTAGAGAGGTCAAAAGGGAAGGTGCGCGCCGTGACCCAGATGTCGTGGAAATCTTTGATCCGGCCATTCGTTTCGCCGAAGCGAAGCATCGCTTCGAATTTCTCTGCCACGACGGTCTCGGGC
>NZ_JBANBK010000122.1:0-17960 GCF_053572325.1 Bradyrhizobium sp. UFLA05-112
CTGCAGTACGGGCGCGTGCGATCAGCCGCCGCAGTCGCAGCAGCAACGCCTCTCCCGCGGCATGGCTCCGTTCCCCGCGCATCGCCTACCTCATCGCCGAGATCAGGGTGTCGTACATCTTGTTGACGGTCGAGATGACCTGCGAGGCTGCGGAGTAGGCCTGCTGCGCCGAGATCATGCTGGAGAACTGGCTCGAAGTGTCGGTGGTGGAGGATTCGAGCTCGCTGCCATAGATCGTGCCCGCACCATTCTCGCCGGAGGCCTGCAGCGTCGGATCCCCCGACGTGACGGTCGCCGAATACATCTGGTCACTGCTGGCGGACAGACCATTGGGATCGGCAAAGGTCGCCACCGCGATCTTGTAGATCGCGATCGTCTTGCCGTTGGAATAGGTGGCATCGACCACGCCGTTCTTGCCGATCGCGATGCTCGACAACGTGCCGTAGGACAGGCCGTCCGAGGTGATGCTCGTGACGTTGACAGAGGGCGTGGTTTCGCCCGAAGCGTATTGCGTCAGCCCGTCCGTTCCTCCCGTCGTACCGAGATCGAGTGTGATGGTGCTGTCGGCCGCACCGTCGGTCCAGCCCGACACCGAGATCGTCGCCGGGCTGGGGCTGGTGCTCGCCAGCGAGCCGTCGCTGTTGAAGGTGATGGCAACCGTGCCGCTGGTCGTGCCGGTCGTGGTCGTGGTGTCCGACGACGAGGTCGGATCGGCAAAGCTCGCACTCCAGGTGTTGGTGGCGGTCTTGGTCCAGGTGATCTGGATCGAGTTGGCCGCGCCCAGTGAATCGTAGACCGTCATCGAGCTGGTATAGGTGTCGCCCGTAGCGGCATCCGACGGCAGGTTCGCCGCAATCGTCGTCTTGGTGGTCGCGCTGCCGCTGGTCGATGCCACCTGGGTGTTGATGGCCTCGAGATTGCTCGCCGATTCATTGCCCGTCACGTTGCCATCGGCGTCGGTGCGCCAGCCCTCGAGATAATAGCCGTTGTTTTCGAGGTAGCCCGCGTTGTCGATGGTGAAGGCACCGTTGCGGGTATAGGAAACCGTGCCGCCGGACGTCGCGTTGGTCGCCACGAAGAAGCCCGAGCCCTGGATCGCGACGTCGGTCGCGTTGGACGTCGCGGCCAGCAGGCCCTGCTGGGTGATATTGGCCCGGCCGGACACGGTGACGCCGCCCGAAGCATAAGAGGTGGCGTTGCTCGATGCTGTGACGAGGTCATCGAACATCGCAGACGTCGTCTTGTAGCCGGTCGTGTCGGAATTGGCGATGTTGTCGCTGATCATCGACAAGGACTGGCTCTGCGCGCTGAGCGCGGAGATTGCCGAGGAAAGTGCGCCGCTGAGGCTCATGATCGAACTCCGAAAGAAATCAGGACGTGACGCCGATGATGTTGGCGGCGCTCACCGAGACACCGTTCACCGCGAGCGATGGCGTCGAGGTCGAGGTGTCGATGCCGGTCACCGTGCCGGTGACCGTCGTGTAGTTGAGAACCGAATTGCCGGCAGAGTCCGTTGCGGTCACGGAGATCGTGTACTGGCCACCGTCGGAGAGCTGGTTGCCACTGGAATCCTTGCCGTCCCAGGTGAAGGTGTTGGAGCCGGAATTGCCGGTGCCGGTACCGGTCCACACGGTATTGCCTGACGAATCCTTGACGGTGATCGCAACGTTCGACGCGGTCGAGGACAGCGAGTAGCCGAACGTCGCCGAGCCGTTGGTCAGCGTCGCCGTATCGGTCTTCGCCTCCACGGTGTGGCCGATGTAGTTGACCGAGTTCAGCGTCACGAGGCTCGAGAACGAGCTCGCGAGCGCGCTGAGATTGGTGTTGATCGACTGCTGCTGGCTGAAATTGGCGTAGGACGTAAGCTGGTTGATGAAGTCCGTCGTCGACGTCGCGTTCAGCGGATCCTGGTTCTGAAGCTCGCTGACGAGCAGGCTCAGGAACTCGTTCGACGTCAATGATGAGGTGGATGAGGAGCTCGACGACGATGTCGTCGTCGTTGCTGTCGAAGTAGACGTCGTCGCGGCAACGGTCATCGAAAAGCCCTGGTTCATGTGCAACGCGCGGCTAGCGAACGCGTCGGGTTGCGCTTGAAATCTGTGTGCTGTTGAAACGCGCGGGCGCGTGAATTCAGGCGGGGATTCGCGCGCTGCGATGCGCCTTCCGAGGCGGCAAAATCTGCCGTGTATGTGCGCGACTTAGAGGAACGACGAAATCAAGTCGATCTGCCGGCGCAGAACGGTCCTTCGCCACACTTGCGCGCAGAGCGATTGCGCGTGCGCGTTCGCAAAGCGCGTCATGCCCGGGCTTGTCCCGCGCACCACGTTCTTGGTGCCGCGGGCAAACGCGGGGATGGCCGGGACATAGGCGAGCGGAAGCAACGCCGTCCTTCGGATGGCTATGCCCGGCCATGACGATGTGGCGACAGGATTGTCCCAAGCGATCACGTCATCTGTGACGGCTCCGCCGTGGGCGGAATGAGGCGACGAGGGCTTAACGTCCGCTTCGAGGTCGAAACCATTGAAGCATGTGAAACGAGAAGCTCAGTTGCCCGCGGTCTCGTCCTGGGCGTGGGGCTTGGCGGGATCGACCGTCCGTTTGGCGGCGGCGACGATACGATCGGCAAGTCCGGCAGGCGCCCGCACCGGCCGTGCGGCCAGCGCATTGCGGAGCGCGCGTGCCGCTTCGAGCAGGGCGCGCGCATCGGCGGAATGACCGAGCAGCTCTTCGGCGGACAAACGACGATCTTCGGGCCAGAGGGACAGGTCCTCGCCCAACCGATCGATCAGATCCTCAAACTCGGTGACGTCCATCGCCCGGGTCCCGCACCCCCGGGGCCTGTCATAAAGCATTGCAGAGGCGACGGAAACCGAATTCGCCAGTCCAGACGCGTCAGGAGCAGCGATGCCCCGCGGAATTGCCACGGAAACCACCGCTCGAGCGGGAGATATACGGGACGCAGGAACCCGGCGCCGGTCGCGGCGGAAGCCGGCCCGAAGGGCTCAGCGCTTCTGCGCCGAATCGCCTGTCCCGGTCTTGGCCGTCCGCACGGTCGCGTCAACGAATTCCCAGGCCTCGCGCAGCTCTGTCAGGCCCACGATGATCCGCCGGTAACTCTCGCGGGCATGCGGCCGGCCGTAGGCTCGCAGGCTCGCCAGGATCATCGCATTGTAGGTCTGGTAGAGCCGCTCGGCCACCGCTCCACCCTTGGTGAAATCGAGATTGTGACTGAGCCCGCGCAGGATCGCGGTCGCCTTCATCAGATACTCATGCCCCTCCTCGAAGCGCCGCGCCTCCTGAGAAGCAAGTGCCTTCTGAAGAAACGTGATCGCGCCGCCCAGCAGCATCGACACCGCCTTGAGCGGCGGCACTGTGGTGGCCGCACCCCGATAGGCCTGATTGGCCATGTACGCCATCGGATTATGCATCATTAACTACTCGAGCTGGAGTTGAGCAAAGCCTTGAGATAGGTCAGCGTGTTGTTCGCGCTCTCGATCGCAGCCTGGTATTTCGCATATTGCGCTTCCAACTGCGTCTGATAGGCCGACGCGGCACTCTGGATATCGTCGACCTTCTGTTGCAGGTCGTCGTCGCGCGTTTCCAGGTTAGTGATCAGCGTCTGCAGCGAGCCGGTGCTCGAAGAGGCGTTCTTGGCGATCTGGTAGAGTTGAGTGGCGATCCCCGAAGTCGACGTCACCGTGATCGATTGCGAGGTCGTTCCCGAGTAGGTGAAGGCCATGCCCGCATAGGCCGTGCCGGCATTGCCGATGATGGTGGTGCCGCTGACGGTGAACAGCGAGGAGTCTCCGCCGACCGAGGCCGAGCTGAGATTGCCCGAGGAATCGACCGTCAGGTCTAGCGTGAAGGATTGCGGCGAGGTTCCGGTATTGACGACGCTGAGCTGGCTCGACGAGGTCGTGGTCTGCGCCGACAGGAGCGTCGTCACGCCGCTCAGGTTCGTGCTCAGGATCTCCGAGAGCGTCGAGGTGTCGAGCTCGAGCTCGTTCGAGTCGTTGAAAGACAGGCCGAGGTCGGCCATCGTCAGCCCGCCCACCGTGCTGTTGAGCGCGGATTCAAGCTGACTGGTGATGTCGCGCATGGTGCCGTCACCGAACAGCACGGCGCTGGAAGAGGCGGTGCCATCCGAATTGGTCGCCTGCTGCGCTATCACGGCATCGCGATAGGCGTTGTAGTTCGTGACGAAAGTCTCGAGCGCCGACTCGATCTGGCTGGTGTCGGTCTCGATGCTGATGTTCACCGTCGCCCCGCTTGGGGTCGCCTGCAGCAGGTTGAAGGTGACGCCGGTCAGAACGTCGGTGATATCGTTGGTATCCCGGGTCATCGAGATGCCATCGAGCGTGAACTCGGCCGCCTGCGCGGCTTGGAGCACATCGGAGAATGATCCCGAGCTATCGGTCATTCCCAGCTCGTTGAGGATGTCATCGCCCGACGTACTGGAATAGCTGATATCCTCGGCATCTTCGGTTCCCGTCAGCACCATTTCGTAGGAGCCGCTGGACACCTGGACGATCGAGGCCTGGACGTTGGTCGTCGATGTCTGGGCGTTGATGGCATCGACAATGTCCTGGAGCGACATCGTGCTCGTCACGCTGATGCTCGCGGTTGAGCCACTGCCAAGTCCGAGCGAGAACGTGCCGGTATAGCCGAGTGCGTCGCTCTCGCTTGACTGCGCCGTGCCGACCACCTTCTGCGCGGTCGCGATCTGGCCAATGGTCAACGTATGGTCACCGGTCGCGGCGCCATTGCTGACGCTCATGGACAGGGCGGATGACGCGCTGACGTCGCCGCTCGAGCTGATGGTCGCAGCGCGCGTTGCGAATACGTTGGTCGCAAGCGAGTTCACGACGGACGTCGCGAGCGAAGCAAGTCCGGAATAGAGCGTCTTCAGATCGCTTTGCAGCGTCTGGTAGGCCGTGACCTTCGCCTCATTATTGGTGATCGTGGTTGAGATCGTCGTCGCGGCAGTGAGCTTGGCATTCACCGCCGCCGTGATCAGCGCGCTCCAGTCGAGGCTGGTCGACGTGGTTGTTCCGGTCGTGGTCACCGAGGACGCGCTCGACGACGTCGAGCTCGTCGAGGTGCTGCTGGTGCTTGAACTGACACTGGTCACTGATGTGCCCGACCTATCGCAGGAAGAGCCGGGCCGGCCTCATGCCGGCCCGGAAAGACGATCCTTAGCCGAGCAGCTTGAGCAGGTACTGCGGCATCTGGTTCGCGGCGGATTCGGCCGAGACTGCGGCCTGGGTCTTCACCTCGGCCGAGGACAGCGTGGCCTGCTCGGCCGCGATATCGACGTCCTTGATCGCCGAGTTGGCGGATTGCAGGTTCTGGGTCTGGGTCGAGATCGAGTCCGAGGAGAAGTTGAAACGGGATTCCTGCGCACCGATCGAGGCGCGCGCGGCCGAGACCGTATCGATCGCGGAGTCCAGCGTGTCCAGCGCCGAGGTCGCACCCGACTGCGAGCTGACGTCGAGCGAGGAGACGGCGAGCGAGGAAGCCGTCAGACTCGACAGCGTGATGGTGATGGTATCCGAGCTGGACGAGCCGACCAGCACGGAAACACCGGAGGAGAACACGCTGGTGCCGTCGAGCAGGCTCTGGCTCGAGTAGCGGGTGCCGGACGCGATGGAATCGATTTCGCTCGTGAGCTGCGAGAATTCCGAGTTGATGTAGGCGCGGCTGGAGTCTGTCGTGGTGCCCGAGGCCGACTCGGAGGCCAGCGACTTCATGCGGGCGAGAATGTCGGAGATGTTCGAGGCGCCGCCGTCGGCGGTCTGCAGGATCGCGGTCGCTTGCGAGGCGTTGGTCGCGGCCTGCTGGAGCGTGGTGACGTCCGAGGAGATGCGGGTCGAGATCGCAAGTCCGGCGGCGTCGTCGGAAGCGGAGGTGATACGCGAGCCGCTCGACAGTTTCGAGAGCGCGCTGGTCTCCTGCGCGGAGTTGATATTGAGGTAGCGGACTGCGGCGTTCGCAGCGGTGTTGGTGGAAATCGCGGGCATTGCTGGCTCCTGTGCTGATGGGCATGACGTGCCGCATCGTGATTAAGCGACTGACGACGACGCGGACCGCAGCCCCGTCCGTTCGCTCAAACGTCGGAGCGCAAGGAGATCAGGCGAAAAAGTTTCCGAGAGCAGGATTTTATAGTTAGCAATCGGTAAACGCGGTGCGGATGTCGCGCTCGTGCCGCCGCAGCAGCTGGCGGAGCTGCTGGCGGCCGCGCTTGAGCAGCGACTCCACCGCAGCGACCGTTGTGTCCATCACTTGGGCGATCTCGCCGTTGCTCATGCTCTCATGATACGACAGGATCACCGCGATGCGCTGCTGCTCGGGCAGCCGTTGCATTGCGACCTCCAGCATGTCGTTCAGCTCGTTGCGCTCGATGATGTCAACCGCATCGGGCTGACCATCGGCAACTTCCGGCACTGTGTCGACGTTCTCCGTGCGCGGCTTGCGGCGCAGGTCGATGCAGCGGTTGGAGATGACGCGGTAGAGCCAGGTCGAGAACTTGGCGCGGCCATGCTGCCAGCGTCCGCGATGGCTCCAGATCTTGAGCATGGTGTCCTGCACCACGTCCTCCGCATCCGCCGCGTTGCCGACGATGCGCAGCGCGATCGCATAGGCGCGATCGATGTGACGCTCGACCAGCATGCGGAACGCCGCCTCGTCGCCGGTCGCCAGGCGATCAAGCAGCTCGCTGTCTTCGTCGAGGACGATCTCGGCGGCGGGCACGGTGTCCGGCGCGAGCGGCGCCGACGGCATCACCGGCAGGGTCTCGTCGACCGGCACCGTCGTCGTTACTTCGGCCTCGGCGGGCGCCCAGACATCAAGCGCGTAACTCATCCCGCAATCTCCAACCCGCAATGCCGGCGGCGCATATTCCGCACGGCTTCCAGGCGTTGAACGCGGAACCGAACCAATCCAGGCGGAGAATTTTTGTTATTTTTCAAGATGTTATCCGGAATCTTTTGCCGAGTGACCGGCAACAATTGCCGACGTTGCGCGAAGCGCGCGCTACTGTCCTGCAATCATCGACATCGTCTCGCGTCATTTGCGGATCATTCATCCCGAACAGATGCAGCTTCAAAAACTCGAGGAGATACACGGCACTAAAACGAACACGCGCTCTGCGCGCGAGGCACGCGGCGATCGATTGTGTCCAAGTGTGAATGAACACGAGACGATTTTCTCACTCGGCAATTTTTGCCGAATCACCTTTTCGAACCTAGCGGATTTTTTGAATCTGTCAGTCGCGACATGCGCGGTTTTGAATCACGCGTGAACTTTTTTCGCCGCGAGAGCGCCTGACTTGCAACACGGCAGCGTTAATCGGTTCGATTGGCGGGGAATTGCAGCATGAAGATCGCGACGGCCGACGCGCAACGTCGGACGAGAATTGTTTCTGCTTGGTCATTCGATGTTTTCGATACGTTTCTGGTGCGCGCCTGCACGACGCCAGATGGCGTATTTGAAAGGACTTACGAGCTGTCCGGCATTTCCGTAACATGTCCGAACGTTTCCGCCAGTTTCGTTCAGCATCGGATCCAGGCCGAATCGCGCGCACGCAGAACCGCGAAGGACAAACGCGGCGTGAGCGAAGTGCACATCGCCGAGATCTATTCCTATTTTCCGTTCAAGCTGTTCGGGCTCGATCGCCGCAATCTCGATGATCTCGTCGAGGCCGAGTTCGCCGCCGAGCTCGAGCTTTGTCGCGTCAATCCGGAAATGCTTCGGCAATATCTGGACATGATGCGCGCCGGCCATCGCACTGGCTTCATCTCGGACACCTACTGGGATTCCGCGCAGCTCGCCCGCCTGCTACGCGCCTGCCATCCCGGCCTCGCCTGGGACTTCCTCTATGCGTCCTGCGATCATGGCAGCGGCAAGAGCGAGTCCTTGTTCGCCAGATACATTGCAGAACAGGGCGTCGATCCGGCCGCGTCGTTTCACATCGGCGACAACCAGAGTGCCGACATCAGGGGCGCGCGGCGCCACGGCATCCGTCCACGCTACTATCCGCAAGCCTCGGCGTCATTGGCCTCGAAGCTCCAGCGCGAGACCGCGATGTTCGACTTGTTGTGCCAGGGCAAGCCATCGCGGCTCGACCACGGCTCACGTACGCTGCGGCGGATGGTGGCGGCGCGGAGCGCAGAGAAATCACCGGCGTTCCAGTTGGGCATGACCGTGCTCGGTTCGGTGATGACGGCGTTCGACGTTTTCGTCGCGGCCCGCTACGAGGCGCTGGCACAGCGCGGCCGGCGCGTCGCGCTCGGTTTCCTTGGCCGCGACGGATTTTTGTCGCACCGGATCTGGCAGGAACGCCACGGCGCGACCTCGGCTTATGTAGAGATCAATCGCCGCGTCAGCCTGATCGGCTCCGCTGATTCGATGGAGCCGCTCTGCGATCTCCTCGGCAAGATCATGAAGATCGACGCCCCGACGCTGCGCGACATGATCAAGATCCTGCCGCCGAAGGTCGCCGCCTTCTTTGCGAATTATCCCGACGGGATCGCGCCCGGCGATGAGCTTGCTGAAGCGCTGCCGGATCTGATGGATGCCGGCGAAATCACCGAGCTTGCCGCCGGCTTGCGCGCCCGCCTGCTCGCTTATCTCCGCCACACCATCCCCGGATTTGACGACTGCACCGACCTCGTGCTCGCCGATCTCGGCTATTCCGGCAGCGTGCAGAAGGCGCTGCGCCGCATCTTCGACCAGGAAGGCATCAAGATCCGCTTGCACGGCGCCTATCTGATCTCGCTCGATGACGCTTTCGACGACATCGCCGAGAGCGATACTGCGGAAGGCTTCATCTCCGATATCGTGGTGACGCCGCACGTCAAGCGCATGCTGATCCGCAATGTCGCGCTGCTCGAGCAGATCTGCTGCTCGGCCGACGGCTCGGTGCGAGACTATCAGGACGAGGCCGTCCTGCGCGAGATCAATCCCCGGCCCGCCGAGCAGATCGCGCTGGCTGCCGAGATCCAATCGGGCGCACTGGCCTTCGCGGCAGCAGCGGACAGGATCGCCTCCGAATACGACCTGCTTCCTTATGCTGCGCTCGATGTCGCCGCGACCTGGAGTGCCGCGACGCTGGCGCGCCTGTTGTTGCTGCCGGACGACGACGAGATCGCACTGCTCGGCGGATTGAAGCACGATGTCAATCTCGGCACCCATGCGCTTGCGCCGCTGCTCGATGACGAGTTCGTCCGCAATCAGCTCACTGCTCGCGGCCTCTCCGCCGCCTGCACCTCGGCAGCGCCGCCGATGTGGCTGGCCGGCAGCTTTGCCGTGCTGTCCCCGTCCTATTCCTATCTCTACACGCTGTTCGGCGCGAACCGCCTGCCCGCCGACGTGTTCGAGGAAGCCTCCTGCGGTGCGTTACAGATCGGCCTGTTCCGCACCGACGGCCGCGCCGCGATGGAAACGGTGACCGTCCATCGCACCGGACTTGGCGAACTGCGCCTCCGCATCCCGTTATCGCGAGCGATGGCGGTCGCGACGATCGCCGTGCCGCTGGCCAAGCTCGCCCGCGAGGGGCTTCTCCACGGGGTGACCGTCCAGAGCGGCGACAGCATTCGCGATGCGGCCGAAAGCCAGGAGGTGACCGGGATCGCTGCCGACAGCCTGGTCCATGCTGGGCTCCAGCGAAGCGGTCCCTACTACTGCGCCGAGAACGACGACGGCTGCCTCTTGATCCCGGTCGCCCCAATGGCACGGGACATCGCAGTCTATTCGGTCGCACTCACCTCGCTCAGTCACGCCCGCATCCTCTTCACCGCGCTCGAATAATGCGCCTGATCTGGCCCCTTCGCCCGTTGAAGCCCAAGGGCCGATACGAAACGAGGGGGCACGGAGTTGACGGACGGAACGCAGACAGATCTTGACGGCCTTTTGCGCACGGCCGGCATCCGGCTCGGCGAAGCGCAGCGCCATCGCCTCGGCTGGCTGGTCGATCGCTACGGCGCCCCGACGGTACAGATGACGCATGAAGGCCGCCGGAGCGGCGGAGTGATCATCCTGACCGAGCCGCCGAGCGGCGCCGCGGCCGAGCTGTTCTACCGCACCCTGACTCCGGGCTGCGCGGTCGTCATTCCACTCAGCGAAAACCCGGCCTTCGACTTCCTCAAGTCGAAGCTGACCGAGTTCGGCACGGTCGGCCCAAGCGCCGAGGGTCCGCATGAAATGTGGTGGGGCGGCATCGGGTGGTCGAAGTTTCTTGCGGCCGCAGATCAATGCACGGTGCGGCCGCGTATCATCTCCTACTATCCGTACGGCACCGACCCTTCCACGATCCGCGCCTTGCAGCGCTCGCTCGAGGCTTTTGAGCTCGACAGCCATATCGAACCGATCGCAGCCGAGCTCGGCGAAGAAGTGCTTTGCTTCGAGAAGGCCGAGTTCATCGCGCGGATGTGGAGCCGCTACCACGAACCGCTGCTGTTCATCGAGGCCGGCGCAGTGCTGCGCGAGGCGCCCCTGCTGCCGTCCTCGCTCGGCTGCGACGTCGCGCTCCACAAGTGGAACCGCTGGGAGATGTCGGCTCAAACTCTCTATCTCGGTCGCACGGCCGGCGCGGAGCAAGTGCTGCAGGCCTGGCACCATCTCGCCGCCTCCCATCCCACGATATGGGACGGCTACCTGCTCGACCAGGCCTGGAGCCACGCCTCTTCACACGGCCCGCTCGACACGGTTTGGCTGCCCCGCTCCTATCACACGCTGACGGGCGACCTCGCGGCGAACCGCGCCGTCATCATCCACGCGCAACCGACGACCACGACCGAGCTCGGGCGCGATGCCAGCTTCGCATCTCTCGTGCGCGCGGCCCGCCGTGCCGGCCGGACCGGCGCACGCGACGCTTTCATGGTCATGACCTCTCAGGCCGCAGCCGACAACGGCGTGGCCGTGATCCTGCGCGACGTCGAGGCCAACGAGGCGCATGCGGTCGCCGCCACCGTCGAGGCGGTGACCGGCGCCTTCGCCCGCGACTGCGGCGGCTACGGACGCTTCGAGCTGTCGCTCTGCGGCTGGCAGGACGATGTCAATGCGGCTCGGGAGGCTGCGCGCCTCGCGCGCTATCGCGTCCTCGAGATCGCACCGGGACAGAAGATCGCCGGTGACTTCTTCGCCAGCGCCGCGGCCGAAGCCACGCGCTGCCACCTCATCCCCTGACGAGAGCTACTCCAATGCTGAAGACCATCATCCTGCTCACACAAACCGGCCAACAGCAGCTACCGCTTGCCGCTCTGCTCCGCGAGCACAACCCGAACCTCTCCTTCTGCTCGGCACTGTCGGCGCGCGATCTGCTCGCGATCGCACCCGAAACCTTACGCGATGCGCGGCTGGTGTCCTTTGCCAATGACATCGCGATCGCGGAGAAATTCCTGCTCCAGCTCGGCTGCGGCGCCTACAAATTCCATGTCGCGCCCGTTCAATATCCCGGTCTGCCGACGGCGCCCGACGACAGCGACGACCCGCGCTGCTTCTCAGCTATCGCACAATCGATGACGATCTGGCCGGATACCCGCCGCGTGGTCGGGCTTGAGACCCTGACCGTTCCCGAAGAGGCGTCGCCGATCGAACGCGAGCGGCAATGTTTCACCCGGCTCGCGCACCTGTTCTGGCGGATGTCGGGCATGATTGCGAATGAGGCGACCGAGCTGCCGGGGATCATCGACAGCACCGAGAGCAGGCCGAGCTTTGCGCAGATGAACTGAGGCTAACGGCCTCGCTTCTTGAGCTCCGCAGATAAATCATCGCGATGCGCCGGCGCCGCGATCGCGATCAGGCGGCGCGCGCGTTCGGCAAGATCGCAGCCGCGCAGCTCCGCCACGCCCCATTCGGTCACGATGGCGTCGACATCGGCGCGTGGCGTCGTTACGGTCTCGACATCAAGCACGATGCGGCTCGCTCCATCCGAGGCGGTTGCGGGTAGCGCGATGATGGCCCGGCCGCCCGGCGAGGCGTTGGCACCGCGCACGAAGTCGAGCTGCCCGCCGATCGCGCCGACCGCCACGCCGTTCAAGGTTTCGGAATTGACCGAGCCGTCGAGACCGACCTGAAGCGCGGAATTGATCGCGACCAGACGGTTGATCCGCGCCAGCACGCCCTGGCTATGCGTGTAGGATGCCGGCCGCACCGCGACCGCCCTGTTCTCTTGCACGAAGCGATAGAGCCGCTGCGTGCCGATCACCTGATTGGCAACGATGATGCCCGCATCCAGCCCCTTGCGCGCGTTGGTGACCGTGCCGTGCTCGATCAGGTCGACGACGGCATCGTTGATCAGGCCGGAGTGAACGCCGAGGTCACGCGCATGCGAGAGCGAGGAAAGGATCGCGTCCGGAATCCTGCCGACCCCGAACTGCAAGGTGCTGCCATCGGCGATCAGGTCTGCCGCATGGGCGGCGATACTGCGCGATACGTCATCAGGCGGCGTTGACGGCAATTCGACTGGCTGGCGGCAGGTCACAACACGCAGATCGATCGGCACGTCATCCGGCCATTCGGCACCGAATGTCCAAGGCGCATCTGCATTGATTTCCGCAACGACCAGACGCGCGTGGCGTGCGGCGCCGATCACATAGTCGTTCGAAAGGCTGGCGCTGAGCCTGCCGTCGCTCGCTTGCGCGAGCTGCACGAGCACGACGTCCGCCCGGTGCCGTCCCGCAGCGAAATCAGCGCAGAAGGCGCTGTAATTGCTCGGGATCACCAGTAGCCGGCGGGCTTTGGCGAGACGTCTGGCATTGCCGATCACGCCATAGCCGAGAAACGAAATGTTCGGCGCGCATTCGGACGAAAACGTCTCGGAGAAGAGTGGGCCAACCAGCAGACGGAACGACGGAAGACGATCTGCCTGTTTCACGAGCGCTTCGGTGAGCGTGCGCGGCTCGGCAGTCGCCTGCCCGCACACCACGAGATCGCCGTCCCGGATCAGGCCGGTGAAGTCGATCGATGGCACATGTCCGGACACGGCTTAGTAGGACTTGGCGAGGCCAAGCACCTTCTCCGCAATGAAGCTGAGCGCGAGCTGCGGGCTGACCGGCGCGATACGCGGGATCAAGATCTCGCGCAGGTAGCGCTCGACGTGGAATTCCTTGGCGTAGCCAAAGCCGCCATGCGTCATCACCGCCTGCTCACACGCCTGGAAGCCGGCCTCGCCCGCGAGATATTTTGCGGCATTGGCGGCGGCGCCGCAGGGCATACCCTTGTCGTACTGCCAAGCTGCCGACATCACCATCAGCCAGGCGGCCTCGAGCTCGACCCAGTTCACCGCGAGCGGATGCTGGATGCCCTGGTTCTTGCCGATGGGACGGTTGAAGACGACACGCGTCTTGGCATATTCGGTCGCGCGCGACAGCGCGAGCTTGCCGAGGCCCACCGCTTCCGCGGCGATGAGGATGCGTTCGGGGTTCATGCCTTCGAGGATGTACTCGAAGCCACGCCCCTCCTCTCCGATGCGGTCCTCCATCGGAATCTCAAAGTCCTCGAAGAACAGCTCGTTGGAATCGACGACCTTGCGGCCCATTTTCTCGATCTCGTGGACCTTGATCCGCTTGCGGTCAAAATCCGTGTAGAACAGGCTGAGGCCATGGGTCGGCGAACGCACCTCCTCGAGCGGCGTCGTGCGCGCGAGCAGCAAGATCTTGTGCGCGACCTGCGCGGTCGAGATCCACACCTTCTGGCCGTTGACGACGTAGCGGTCGTTCTTGGCGACCGCGCGCGTCTTGAGTTGCGTGGTGTTGAGGCCGGTGTTGGGCTCGGTGACGGCGAAGCAGGCCTTTTCGCGGCCCTCGACCATCGGCGGCAGCATTCGCTTGCGCTGCTCCTCGGTGCCGAACACAACGACGGGGTTGAGACCGAACACGTTGATATGCACGGCCGAGGCGCCGGACATGCCGGCGCCGGATTCCGCGATGGTGCGCATCATGATCGCGGCCTCGGTGATACCGAGACCGGAGCCGCCATAGGCTTCGGGTACGCAGATGCCGAGCCAGCCGGCATCGGCCAGCGCCTTATGGAAATCGTGCGGGAAGCCCCCCTCGCGGTCCTTGTTCAGCCAGTAGGCGTCGTCAAAGCCTTCGCAGACCTTTGCGATGGCGTCGCGGATGGCTTCCTGCTGATCGGTGAGCGCGAAATCCATAATGGTCTCCTTTGCCGGAGGCTCGTAACGCTAGCGCCCCATCTGCGAGGGCAGCCAGAGGATGATACTCGGGAACGCGACCAGGATCGCTATCGCGATCAGGTGCGCGATGAAATGCGGGAAGGTGCCGTGGAACACCTCCGCCACCGGCCGCTTGGCGTAGCGGGCGACGATGAAGCAGTTGAGGCCGACCGGCGGCGTGATCATGCCGACCTCGGCGGTGACGATCTTGATGACGCCGAACCAGATCGGATCGAAGCCGAGCGTCTTGATCAGCGGCAGCACGATCGGCACCGTGAGCACCAAAATCGCGATCTGGTCCATGAAGGAGCCGAGCACGATATAGCCGCAGAGGATCAGCGTGATGATGACCCAGCGCGAGGTCGGAAGCGAACCGATCCAGGCGACGAGATCCTGCGTCACATGCGTGAGCGTGAAGAAATAGCCGAAGATCGAGGCACCCACCAGAATCATGATGATCATGCAGGTGCCGTGACAGGCTCGCAGCAGCGTCCTGTAGAGCGAGGACGGTGTGATCTTGCCCTTGACGATCGCGAGCAGGAAGGCGCCGAACGCGCCGAAGGCCGAGGCTTCCGTCGGCGTCGCGACGCCGAGATAGATCGTGCCGGTCACGATCGAGAACAGCACCACCATCGGTGAGACCTGCCAGAGCAGCGCAAACTTGTCGCGCCACGGCACCGATTTTGCGCCCGGCGCTCGCGACGGATCCTGCCAGACCAGGAAGTAGATCGTGGCCATGATGGTGATGGTGACGAGGATCGCCGGGATGATGCCGCTGATTAAGAGCTTGCCGATGTTCACCTCTGCAAGCAGGCCGAAGATCACGAGTGCGACGCTGGTCGGCAGCAGCATGGACAACGTACCGGAGATCGCGACCACGCCCGCCGCCATCTTCGGCTCGTAACCCTGGCGGATCATCGCCGGCAGGCTGGTCGAGGACAGCGTCGCGGCCGAGGCCGTCGAGGTGCCGCAGATCGCGCCAAAGCCCGCACCCGCGAGCGCAGTCGCCATGCCGAGCCCGCCGGGGACGCGGCCGACCCAGGCCGATGCCGTCTTGAACAGATCATCCGCGACGCCGGACAGCAGCACGAGATCGGCCATCAGCAGAAACATCGGGATGGTGATCAGCTCATAGGAGGACACAGTCGAAAGCGGCGCCGTTTGCAAGATGCCCGACAGCGTCGCAAAGCCGCCGACCATCACGAGCCCCACCGAACCGGAAAAGGCCATCGCAAAACCGACGGGCGTGCCGAGCGCGAGCAGGCAGAACAGAAGGCAGAGGACGACAAGAGGTGTCATCGGCCGCTACTCGAACGATCTTGCTTCGCCGATCCCAGTCACCGGCGGCAAAGGATAGAGGTCGCGCCCGCTGATGAGGCTCAGCACATTGCCGATGAGTTGCAGCGTCAGCCGCAGCACCAGGACGCCACAGCCGAACGGCACCAGCGCTGCCGAGATCCAGGTCGGCCAGGGGATCGCGCCCGCGAGCACGTCATGCTGATCGTAATTTTCCAGCGCTCGCTCGAAACCTACCTTGCAGATCAGGACGAACACGAACAGGCCGGCGAGCGCGGTGATGATCTCCGACAGCCGCCGCCCAGCCGGCGAGAAGCGCGACAACAAAATATCGACGCCGACATGGGCATGCTCGCGCAAGCCATCCGACAACGTGAGAAAGAAAACGCCGGCGAGGAGATAGAGCCCGATCAGGTCGTAGGTGAAGGAGAACGGCCGGTTCATGACGTAGCGCATGAACACGTCAGTCACGACAAGCACCATGATCACGAACAGGAACACCTCTGCGATCACCGTCAGCGCGCGCTCCAGCGCAGAAAGCGCATTGCCGAGCCTCTCGATCACGTTCGGCGCCTCCTCCTTGTCGCGACTTTCGCTACTGCGTGCCACCTGCGGCGAGTAAAGCTTCGAATTCCTTCAGCGCTGCCGAAGCCGGCTTGCCGCGGCTGTCGAGACCGGACGCCCATTCGTGGCCGACACCCTTGAGCTTCTCCTTGATCTCGGCGCGCGTCGCCTCCGGCAGCGGCTCGAAGCTGACGCCACTCTCGGTAAGGTGCTGCTTCGTCGCGTCCTGCTCCTTGTCGACGTCGGCGCAGGCCCTCGGCTCGATCGCCTCGGAGGCCTGGTCCATCGCCTTCTTGACGTCCTCCGGCAGCTTGTCCCAGACCGATTGATTGATCGAATAGGCAACGATGAAGCTGCCGAAGCTGACGCCTTCGGTGGCGTGCTTCACGAGCTTGTCGAGACCATAGGCGACGACGCTTTCCATCGGAAACAGCAGGCCGTCCATCGTGCCGCGCGACAGCGACTCATAGGCATCGGGCGCAGCCATGCGCACCGGCACGGCGCCGAGCGCGCGCAACGTCAGGTCCTGCGCGCCACCGGTGGTGCGCAGCTTCAGGCCCTGCATGTCCTTCGGCGTTTCGACCTTCGCCTTGGCGGTCCACACCTGATAGGGCGGCAGCACCACCTCGAACAGCAGCTTGATCTTGTTGGGTGCGTACTCCTGCTTGGCGAGCAGGCCCTCGCGCGCGGTCTTCCAGTAGGCGAGCGTGCCTTGGCAGCTCGTCTGGAAGGCGCCCGGCAATTGCGCGACCTCCGACAGAGGCATCTTGTCGGAGACATAGGACGGCCCGATGTAGCCGATGTCGACGACGCCGGATTGCGTCAGGCGCAGCATGTCGCCGGCTTTGCCGATCTGTTGGTTCGGATAATAGGTGAAGGTCACGGCGCCGTTCGTCCGCTTGGTGACGTCGTCCATCCACGGCTTCAGCATCAGGCGGACGAGGTAATGGCCGGCGGGAAAAGAGTCGGCGACCTTCAGCTCGAGCGCCTGCGCCGAACTCGTCGCGATCGGCAAGGCCAGCACCGCGAGGGCCCACACCAGCTTCTTGTTCATTCGTTTCTCCCTGAGACGTGGCAACGCTGGAGCCGCGGCTCAAGCGACTGGCCCTTCGCACCATTTCTTGCTTGAGCTAAACGTACATATATGTGAATTTATCTGTCAAGGTTATGAACAACGCATAGGGCTATGCATCGAAAGGCCGAGAAGGCTTGCGATGTCGCCCCCGGGTTCACGCATCTGAACCATCGGCTTGGAAGGGAGAAACAGATGGCGGGGCTTTATTTCGAGGATTTTTCGGTAGGCCAGGAGTTCAGGCATCCGCTGACGCGCACGGTCACGGAAATGGACAACACGCTCTTCAGCCTGCTGACGCTCAACCCGCAGCCCCTGCACATCGATGCGCACTTTTCCGCGCAGACCGAGTTCGGCCAGCGCATCTTCAACAGCCTCTATACACTCGGCATCATGATCGGCATGACCGTCTACGACACGACGCTCGGCACCACGGTGGCCAATCTCGGCATGACCGACGTGACCTTCCCTAAACCGGTATTTCATGGCGACACGCTGCGGGCGACGACGAAGGTGCTGTCGGTGCGCGAATCCAAATCGCGACCGAAGGCAGGCATTGTCGAGTTCGAGCACCATGCCTACAACCAGAACGACGAGATCGTCGGCAAATGCCGCCGCATGGCGATGATGCACAAGAGGCCAGCCTGATGCGTTCGATGCTGTTCGTGCCGGGCGATTCCCCGCGCAAATTCGAGAAGGCGAGTGAAGGCAAGGCCGACGCCCTGATTATCGATCTCGAAGACTCCGTCGTCGCGGAGAAGAAGGACGAGGCGCGCAGGTTGACGCTCGCGATGCTTCAGGGTCGCCGCGGCCCGCATCAGCTCTATGTCCGCGTCAATGCGCTCGACGCCGGCA
>NZ_JBANBK010000123.1:0-17746 GCF_053572325.1 Bradyrhizobium sp. UFLA05-112
CTGTCCGCGCCCACGATCTCCGAATCATGGTTGCCCATGGATTCAGAACTTCGCAAGAAACACAACTGTAATGCTAGAAACGGCTGGAAGAGATGTACGACTGCATCGAACAATTCAGGCGTTCCTTGCCGCAGTGTCGCAGAACGAAATCACGATCCTTGAGAAGGATAGGATCTGTGACGCCATTGTCGAAATTGTCACGCCAAAAGCCCAAGAAATTGCAGCGGAAAGAACGTCGCGAGAGTCTGGCCATTTGGGGACGATTAAACGCTTTGAGCTTAGCGACGCAAAGACCGTAACGATCAAGGGCTACGCGACACCCAAACAATCCATCGTCGCCGTAACATTTGAGGTATCGTTTGATCTGATGCTATTTCGGAGCGATGAAAGCGGGGAGCAGCAGGTTGACACTTCTTTGAGTCTTGAAGGTTCATGTTCCTACAACCCCGCTTCGCGGGACACCTCGGACTTGCTAGTCAGTACATGGCATCACAGCCTCAAAGGGCATACAGGGACCAGCTGGTCAATGCACTCCGCACCGGGGAGTGCGTTTGAGCGTCAGTTGAAAGAGACGAGGTATATTTGAAGTATAATAGGCGAATGGCCTCGGTGAGGCCGCACTACTCCAGATGCGCGCACGCCAAGGGCTAGGGTGGCGACCCTTGCGAAGGCCGACGAATGGAACGAGCCGCCACTGGCCGAGTCGGATTGACGGGGGCATCGGCCGCGCTTGACCGTCCGGTTGTGGTCCCTGCGCGATTGGCCGCTAAACGTAGCGGCTTGCCGAAGGCTGGACCTCTGGGCGATCTTACGCCTTATGGGCACCAAATCTCGCGAGAGCATCTACGGCGCGTCCGTCCGGGCGGCGGCTGAACAAGCGGCCGAGGCCCGCAAGAAGGCCGACCGGCTGGCCGTCGAGGCGTGGAATGCGCGCATGCTCGGGTTTCAGGGACCGGCCCAGCCATCGCCGACGCTCGGCGACGCGCTCAATGCGGGTTACGGCTATCTTGAAGTCCGGTGCCTTGGTTGCGACACTAACCAGACAGTCGCCTTGGACATCGTGCGGCGCCCGAAGGCGACGCCGATCCACGAGTTGGAGCGATACATGCGCTGCAAAGACTGCTCGCTGGTTCGTGGCTATCCCTACAAGCGTAGCCAACTGGTCGCGCTTCGACCGACGAAGATCTCGGTCGGCAATCCGCCGTCAACGTGGTGGTCGGGGGAACGAGACTGATCAATGCAGCCAGACCCCAAACGGCGAACCATCCGCAGCTTTGCCGAAGCCGAAGACATGCATACCAAGATCGCCGAAAGCGCTGCAAATACGGCGAAGTGGCTGGTAGAGCAGAAGGATGAACCGATGTCGCTGTTGCGGGCAATGCGGTTCGATCCCGTAGGGCATGATCCGTTGACGGGGGAGCCACTTAACATCGTGGAACAACTCAATCAGACGTTTACGATCCTCGTAACCCTGAGGGCGATCGCGATTGTTTGAACTCCATCCAGACGCAGGTGGCTATCATCTTGCGCTTGGGACCAACAGCGGACGGGACATCGAAAGTGTTAGAGAAGGCTTGGTCGCTGCCGAAACGTTTTCTGCCACGAGCCCCGCGAGCAATCAGAAACTAAAGAAGGATTTGATACGACTGGATGCAGACACCGCGCAGCACAGATACGTCTTTTTTGTTGTCCCGGCTACCCTGCTGGCCGCCAGCCAAAGCTCGAAGCTATTTCAGGCATACAAGTTCACGCCGTCGATCTATAGCCTCGCATGTGTAATTTATACAGCATCACCACCAATCAAGCCGCCATCGCCGCACTGTTCCGCATCGTCAATCGCTATGTCGGCAACCTCGCGCCAATGCCCGGTGTGTTTCCAGACTATCCCGCCCCGGTGATCCGCAACACCGACAGCGGCACCGAGATGGTGGCGATGCGCTGGGGCATGCCGCCGCCGCCGCGAACGGGCGGTCCGCCCGTGACCAACATCCGCAACACGTCATCGCCGCACTGGCGCGGCTGGCTCAAGCCTGAGAACCGCTGCCTTGTCCCGGCCAACAGCTTTGCTGAGTATGCGCCCGAGCCGAACCCGGAGACCAAGAAGAAGGACGTCGTGTGGTTCGCACTCAACGAGGATCGCCCGCTGTTCGCCTTCGCAGGCATCTGGACGACGTTCAACGGTGATCGCGGGACGAAGTCGAAGCCGGTCTCGGGACCGCATCAGGTCTACGGCTTCCTGACGACAGTGCCGAACGCGGTGGTCGAGCCGATCCATCCGAAAGCCATGCCGGTAATGTTGACCACCGTTGAGGAGCGCGATGTTTGGATGCGCGCGCCGTGGGATGAGGCCAAGGCGTTGCAGCGGCCGTTGCCCGATGAGGCACTCAGGATCGTGATGCGGGGGGCGGACAAAGAGGATCGGAGCAGTGACAGAGACGAACAAGAGGAAGGGGCATGGTTCTAACCATCCACGGAAATCCAGTTAACAACGTATTCCGATTAGGCGGTGCGGACGAAAATAGTGCCACCTTCGCTTTGGGCTGGGCTCTTGAATATAGCAAGCACTTTCGCAAACGCATGTTAGGCGCTTGGCTTCACGCGGAAGTGGACGATAGCAATGCGGTAATTGCGCTCCAGAAGCATGGGGAGGATCGAGGGTACACCGACATCGAGATCCACGCTGGCGGTCGATTCCACGTTATTATTGAAGCCAAACGCGGTTGGGACCTGCCAACGGAAGAGCAACTGCGGAGGTATCGGCCCCGACTAACCTCGGGCACAGCGGAAATTCAACGGCTGGTCACGATCACTTCTGCCAGTGTGGAGTTCGCCAGACACAGACTTCCGAAAAACATAGAAGATGCGCAGGTTATTCATCAGTCGTGGGGTGCGGTAAGAAGGTCCGCAGAGGAGGCGCGCTTGCGGGCGATGAGTGTCGCGGAGAAGCTTTGGCTCGATCAGCTTTCCGAACATTTGAAGGAGTTCGTCGCTATGGACCGAATTAACGACAATACGGTGTACGTCGTATCTCTCGGCTTAGATGCCATGGTGGAAGGCGGCAAACACACATGGATCGATGTTGTCGAAAAGGACGGCCGCTATTTTCACCCGATGGGGGGCGCAGGTTGGCCAGTGCAGCCGCCTAACTACATCGGTTTTAGATACCACGGAAAGCTACAGTCGGTTCACCATATCGATGACTACGAAGTGACCGAAGACCTCTCTACTCTAAATTCCCTTTGGCCGAAAACGAACTCGTTTCATTTTGTCTATCGGCTCGGACCGGCAATACGCCCGGCATCGGAAATCCGCACCGGCAACATTTTCAGGTCCGGTCGGGTTTCATGCGCCATCGATACCCTTCTCTCGGGAGCTTACAAAACAATCAGCGAAGCCCGAGATGCGACAAAGCAGCGCTTGGATCGGCTTTTAGAAGGTTAGTCGGAGCACCGACGTCAGAATGGCGCAATCATCTAGCTGGAAGATGACATATGCGGCGGTGGCGGCCGGGATCGTGCTCGCGACGTCGAATTGCTCGGCCTCTGCTGTATCCCAATAGAAGCGCACCGACTTCCGGCAGTCAGCGAACCGTACTGCTCCCGCAGTCGTCGTCTACGCCACGGTGGGGGATGATGCGGATGGGGTCGCCTTCGCGCCATGGCTTGATCGCTACCATTCCGGGAAGGTGCGAACAACGGCGGCAGAACTGCGACCGGACTGAAACTTCAAGATCGACATTTGTTGCTTTGCTGCGGTCATCAGATCTCGGACATCGAGCCCGGGATGTTGTCATCCCGCTGCGCAGGGAAGTTTTTTTGACAAAAACAGAAGAATTTTCAATAGCATAAGACCAGTCGATCTGCATTTGCGTCGCGACCCGACGAAATCGAAACTCTTTGTGTAATACTCTGAGGATCGTGGATCGGTAGCCACAATCGACGGCCGATGCTCTCGACGTAAAGGTAAGCCCCCTCATCGGAGTGCAAGCGCACAACATGACCGACAGCACTTCTTTTAACGCGCTGGACGATGAGCACAGCGACACTTACGGACCGGCTTGGTTTGGTTGGGAGCGATACAATCAGTTCGTGAAATCCGTTAAATCGGAGATGCGTTATGTCTGGTCGAAGGATACAAACGCATTCCTCGACGAAGTGCTGGCTACGTCCGCAAGTCGGAAGCAAATCATTCGCAAAGGTTTCATCGGTCTCTGGCGCGCTCAAATAGGTTGCGATTCGGAAGAGATGTCACAGACCGACGGCACGATCACGGCCGTGTACGATGAAGATCGCCCCTTCACAGCGGCGCGGATGAAGCCGATACCAAATTGGTTTTCCGAAGGAAGGGTGAATCCCCGTGGTATCCCCTATCTTTATCTTGCGACGGATTCCAACACGGCGCTTGCTGAAGTCCGACCGTGGATCGGTGCGACCATTTCTGTAGCACAATTCAAAACCAATCGGGACTTGAACGTCATCGATTGCTCGAAGCATCACGCGAAAAGTGCCTTCATCAAGATACTTACCGACAAGAACCTGACACGGGAAGACGGCATCTGGACCGCGATAGATCAGGCTTTCGCGACGCCCGTGAGTAGAGAAGTGGAGTCACGAGATTACGTGGCTACGCAAATACTGACGGAGCTGTTCAAGTCGTCGGGCTATGACGGGATCGTCTACAAGAGCCTGCTGACGCCGCACGGATTCAACGTAGCGCTGTTTAATTTGGATGATGCTGACGTCATCAATTGTGGCCTTCACAGCCTAAACTCGATCAGTTTTGACTTTAAGGACATCGGTCCGCAATACTTCATAAAGCCCAAGAAATAGTACGGCCGAAGTGTTTCGCAGGCGCGCATTGGGACTGGCTAGGTGACGTGGTCGGCACGGTTCTTCGATCCGATCATCTTGCCGGACGGGCGCAAGCTGGTGACGTTGCGCGACGCGGCGACCTACATCACGGCGCTGCCGAAGGCCGAGCATGATGCCGACGAATGGCAGACCGCGATGAGCACGCTGTTGCTGGTCGCCGAGAACGACGGGCCGGAAATGCTGGCGCGCATCGCGATGATGCGTGCAATCAACCGGGACACGCCGCAGTCGCTGCCAGCGGCGCGACGGAAGCAGGCAAAAGTGTACCGGGTCATTCGGTGACGGCAGTATCCCGAAAGTGCCCAAACCCCTCTGTACAACTCGGAAGAGCCGGTGGAAATCGCGAATTACCGCTGGACTCGCATACCCGCTATGGTCGTAGCTTCAAGCTAACGCAAGTGGAGGCGGGATAATGGTCACGATTGCAGAAGGTTTGGCTGCCGCTACGGCTGGATTGAATTTTGCGAAAGATCTACTCGGTCTAAAACAGATTTACGAGGATGCCGATCTAAAGCTCAAGATCGCGAACCTAAACGAGTCCCTCGCGAAGGCAAAAACCGCACTGTCGGATGCCGAGGAACAGTCGCGTGCAAAAGACACAGAGATCGCTGCGCTGAAGAAGAACTTTGAGTTCAGGGAAGCGCTAATCGAGGTGCGAGGTTATAAGTATGAAAAGGGCACAGATGGAAAGCCGACAGGCTTTGCGTTCTGTCAACGGTGTGAGCAGGAGGGAAAACTCCATCGGCTAACCAAGTCACACCGGCCACAGTACTACACCTGCCCGAATTGCAATCGCGACTTCAAGGGTGGCGTCACGCAATATCGGTG
This sequence comes from Bradyrhizobium sp. UFLA05-112, assembly GCF_053572325.1. Taxonomy (NCBI): domain Bacteria; kingdom Pseudomonadati; phylum Pseudomonadota; class Alphaproteobacteria; order Hyphomicrobiales; family Nitrobacteraceae; genus Bradyrhizobium; species Bradyrhizobium sp. UFLA05-112. The sequence goes on from NZ_JBANBK010000123.1 coordinate 5,700, forward strand.
ACCTGCACTGAGGGGAAGAGGCAAGGCGATGTTCACCGATGACCAGCCCACGGTGTTTTTGCTAGGCGCAGGCGCAAGCTGGCACTACGGATTCCCAACCGGCGAAATGTTAGTAAAGGAAATTCGAGATAAGGGAGCGATCCTCGCTCGCTTTTATCGACATTCATTCAAGGTTGGAAATCCGCAGCGCCCCAAATTTTTCGGTGTCCCTAAAACCGATGTGCAGACACAGTGGAAAGAGGCATTGGAGCGATGCCAGCGCTTGAACAAAGCGCTTCAAGAAGCGAATCCGCTGGTTATTGATTATTTCCTTGGCCTGAACCCCGATCTTCAGGAAATCGGGAAGCTCCTGATCGCGTGGGTATTGCTGGAACGCGACTCTAGATCTCGGCGAATTAACGGAAACATCAATCGCGAAAACCCCGCTGAGGATGATTGGTGTCGGTTCATAACCCATCAGTTGGGCGTTGGATGTAAGGCCTCCGGAGACCTGCACAAAAACAAGGTCTCATTCGTGACGTTCAACTATGACACGTCGTTGGAAACTCGGCTGCATAGCGGGCTTCGCCACCATGAACTCTTTTCGCCCACCGACATCGAAAAGTTTCTCGGCGGAAGTCGCATCATTCATGTCTACGGACGATTGGCCAATTCACAGCCGGACGCTATTCCGTGGTCAGTTGAGGACGACGACCCTCTCGGCTTCAATGAGTCCAACTGGGGTGACTATCATGGGGATTTCGCTAGACTGCTCGATGCAATTCATGACGCTTCAACCGACCTGCGGGTTATCGACCCCGATAACAAAGACGCTGATGCCGAAAACATTGTTATTGCAAAAACTCAGATCGTTGGCGCGAAGCGCCTTTTCGCCCTTGGCTACGGTTTTGATGAGAACAACAACCAACGCCTGAACTTGTCGGAAGCAATCAGGCAGCACAAAAAGCGATTCTACTTCACTAATTTTGAAAACAACAGAAACGTAAACAAGCGCGTTTCAAAGCTAATATCCGGAAGCGAGGAGTTGTTTCGATCCGACTCTAACTGGATTGAAAGCGGCCTCTATGAACGCAGTGCGCGGAGCGTCTACGATGCATTTGCTCGCGATTTTGACTTGTAGTCGCGGCAGAGAAGGACATCCCATGAGCATGAGAATTGAAGGTGAACCGGCAAGACGATTCAAGATCTTCAGAGCGGACCTGCACGGCAACGCTAACGGCGACGCCCTCGCAGCGTATGACAGTGAAACGGAAGTCCTTGCGCACAAGCGGCGTCAGGACTGGCACTACGTCATCTACGAACAGCGAATCCGCGTCACAGTCGCCGAACTAAAGGCCCGCATCTGGGAATGTCCGATTTGCACGCAGATGGTGATTGCTCGGACGGGTTCGCGGCCTATCCTACCATCGGGATTCTATGACAACTGCAAGCTCAAAGATCATATGCTAGGTGACGAATGCATCGCGCGTCGTGATCCTGCGACGGCAAGGCGTCTACTCGAAGAGCAATGAACAATCAGACTCGTCCGAGTGGGTTTATTCCGGTAACGGACGATTGGGTCAAAACGCTTTGTTCCAGATGCTCGCATGCCCACGGCAGCGAGCCCGGCCGCCGGTAGGGGCAGAGCCAAGGCAGACAGTCGTCAGGGAAGGCCTCCGCGTCCGACAGGCCGGATGCCCAGAACTCGTTGAGCGCCGCGCGGTTGGCCTGCCAGTCTCGCCGCATCTCGTCCGAGATGTAGTCCGCCAAGTCCATGCTGGTACCGGAGGCGTAGCCGGTGTAGCCGCTCACCACGCCGACGATCTGGCCTGTCCGCAATTCGTGGCGGCGGTAGGGACCGAGCGAAAGGCGCGAGGTGCGCTTGCGACGGATCACGGTGGGCATCTTCACTCACCTCGATAGGATCCTGCCGGTCGGCCGATCTCGTGACGGGTAGGCTCGATGTCCAAGCCAAGGCGGTGCAGCGATCTGACAATGAACGACTGCGCAGCCAGCTCGTGGCGCAACAGCGGGTGGTCCTTAAGCCCGGCCTTGGTGCGGATGACAGGGCCGTCCCGCGCGATTGTTGCGGTGCATTCGGCGACCCGGTCGGCGGCAGCGCAGATCTGGTGCAGCATTGCGAGCCCGCCAGCGTCGGTAATCGCGAAGTCTGCATGGATCGCGACCCAGAGCTTTTCGCCCGCCTCGCCCAGCCCCGGCGGTGGAGCAAGCGGGTCAGGCTTTGATGCCGGGTCGATCACGGTGAGGATGGGAGGCTTTTTCGCCAACGGATTCCCCTTCCCAAATGTTCTTACCCAGTTTCGGCCTGCTTCAGGCGGCTCCGCGCTCGGGCCGCTGTTGAGCGTATTTTTCAAAGACGCCCCCCTCCGTTTTGTCGGTTACGGGCGCCGAGAACCCCGCCTATGCGCGATTGTCCAAATGGCGTGATTTGCCTCACTAGATCCCGCCCAACGCATCAGCGCGCTCCGCAAGGCCTCGACATCGAACAGGCGGTGCATAGGGCGATATGACTCACTTCCCTATCCATCCGATTTTATTCTGGTATTTCGAGTTTTGGGGAGCTACAGGCTCGTTACCGCTCCCCGCATCCGAACAGCAGCACTGTGAGTCTTTCGCGCTCATCCTCGTCCAACGACGCGAACAGCTCAGCAAGCTCGAAAACATCTTGTTTTAGCCCGGCAAGGGTCGCGTGACGCAGTAGAGACTGTACCTCAGCGTTCAGCCCAACATCACGATCCGGTTCACCCAAGGTTCTTCTCCCCTTCTAGAGTCCACGACCGGGGCCACGTTCCCTTGGGCACGAAAGATCACCTTCGCTCGCGCCTGTAAGCCCTGAATGTCAGGATTCCGGCGGGAAGGTCGAGTGACAGAGAAATGTCGTCAGGATGCATCGTTGCGGCCAGCTTCGAAAGATCGCACAACGCTGTTCCAAGCGCCGCTGGCAGCCCCTCCACCGGCTCAAACCCGAACGTCCGCTCGACTGCTTCTGGACTCCGCGATACCAGATCGCCCCTAGCCCCCGGAGTCACTTTTGCCTCCCCTCAAGAACTCGTATGGCGCTCTTAAGCGTCGCAACGAATCCAAGCAGAGCATTGCAATCCCTCACGGTGAAGGTTTGCTGCCCCTCACGCGCGCGCCGATGTTCCATCATTTTCCTTTTCTGCTGGAGGACCGCTTCTTTCTTCGGCTCGCGATCTGCCAGATGAGCCGCCCGACGTCTGCGCGCTTCAGTAAGGATTTTCGTTCTCTCTTGCGTCGTGAATCTTGTCATGGCGCCCACTCCGTCCGCTCATGAGCGCAGGATGTCACGGTCTGCGGTCAGATGGCTCCGGCGCGCCGGAATTTATTTCCTGTCCAATTCGACCGCATCTTGTATTGCGCGGCGGATTGCTCTGCCGATTTGGTAGGGATCGTCTTTCCCGTTCCTGCTGAGCCATTCGTATTTCAGAAGGTAATCGACCATCCTGCCGGAATACTCAACCGGCGCAACCCTGAGCCCAGCGACCTCTCGTTGATAGCGACGCCGATCACGAGCACGCTTTTGCTCACGCTTGCGGTTGGCGGTTAGCGGACGATGGAGCATATTTCTCTCCCTTAGGCGAAAAACCGGAGACGTGCCTTCCCGAGGTCTTCGAACACAATGTGGTCGCCGCGTTTTACCGCATTCGCTGGAATCCCGGTCGGCGCGCGCCGTAGGTTCTGTCTTGCGCCGCCACTGCGCCATCGGTGCGCCATTAAGAAAAACCTGATGGCGCGCCCGTTGCGCCATTGGTTTTTGCTTAGGGGCACCGGTTAATGGCGGCGCAGACGCCTGCGCCATTAGCGCGCCACCAACCCCACCTTTAATGGCGCAACTCATGTTGGCCTCTTCAGATGGTCCACCCAGAGGCCTTTGACCGGCTTCCGGGTCTTTGGGTTTTCGTAGTCTTTCTCGATCAGCAGTCCGGACTTGAGCCATGTATTGACGATCAGCCGCGCCGGGCCTTCCCACTTGCCGGGCCAATGCCTTCGGACAACGGACCATGCGGGCCGGTCGGATCTCGCCGCGTTGCTGTAGCGGTTGCCGTCCGGCAGCCCGGCATCGATCTCATCGAGGATCGCGCTCACGGTCGGAACGCTGATGTCGGCAAATAGTCCGGGCGGTCTCCACACCTCGACTGTCTGCACGTTGTCGCCGCTCGGATAGAGCTCGGTCGCGTTGTCGATATCGACACCCACCAGTCGAAACCATCTTGCTTCCGTCATCGGCGCAATGTTGAGTTTGGCGTCGTCCACGCGGATCAGCCTGCGCCGCTCGACCTCGCTCAGCCCGAATGCCTTGGCCTCGTCGGCCGTCATCACGGTTGCGGTGCGGACTAGCCGCAAGGCATCCTTGAGCGCCGATGCACCCCGGCCGCGATTAGCATTGCCCGGATCAGCCGGTCCCTTGGACATGTGATGCGGGACGTCGACCGCGATGTCGAAGTTGATGCACATGTCGGTCAGAATTTGCGCGACCTCGTCGATGCCGCTGTTGTCATTCTCGGCGATGCCAGGCGACTTGATGAACGGATCGTGGATCACAAGATCGATCTTTCGCGAGGTGATGACGCGGGCCAGCTTGGCGGCCAGAGTGCCGGGCACGCGCTGGTTGCGCTGATCCAGCGCCATCAGCTTGCCCGCCTTCCTACCGAGCGCGGCGAGATACAGCCAGCCCTTCAGCTCGCCCCGATCAATTTTATGATGCAGGCAAGCGGCCCGGATCCGCCGTCGCAGTTCGTTCGAACCATCTTCGAAGCTGACGATCAAGACGCGACAGCGCTGAAAAACGTGCTCGCCCGTGAGCGAGCGCTGAACTGCGGCCGATAACCCCTGCGCATAGCGCATCGCCGTCTTGCCAACGGCGCCGTCGCCGAGCAGTGAGCTTGCAAAGCCTCGACAGAATGTGGTCCCGAGTAGCCAGCCGCGCGGCGGCGGTATTTGGTTATCATCACCAGCATCCCATTCGCCGAGGTCATCGTCGCCGCTCGCATTTGATGACTCTGAGTTAAAAATCTTAACCCAGTCCGATGTCCTCTCGATCAGCGCATAGAGCGCCTCCGTCGTGCCTCCGTGGTCGAGCCACTCGGACACGTCGCCCTTCAGCGGCATCGCGGGCCAGTGCCGCCAAAGCTCCAGCACCCGGACACGCTTTGCCACCCCCGAGAGCTTTTGCGCGACGTCCTGAGCGTGGTCCTGACCGGGATGGATCGGACGACCGTCGGAGTGAAACATCGCCTCCTTTGTCTTCGGGTGCCGTTTCTGGGGGTCGAAGTCCGGGATGATCACGACGTCGGCTCCGCGAAAGTGCTCGCTCAGCTCCTCGCTCCACTTCCCAGCGCCACCGGCATTCGTCGTCGCGGGCAAGCCGAGCTTCCACAGCCGGTCTACATCCTTCTCGCCCTCGACGATGCAGATGACGCGGTCGTCATTCTCGATGACGTCCGTCAGCCGGTAGGGCACAGGATTGATGCCCTTCACCGACCAGACCCAGCCGCCCTTGATCGTATCCGGTGGATCATCCGGGCGTGGCTTGCGACGCTGGCGGAAGTCCTTCGGCTCGAACCGACACACCTGAAACAGCAGCTCACCGCCTTGATCGACATAGTCATAAGTCGCGACGATGGTCGGCGACCGCTGACGTGTCGTCGCCTTGCCGCTCGGCCGCACATCCTCGAAAAGGTGAAGACCTCTCTGTTTCAACCAATCCAGCCGATCCGCTCCTACTAGACGCGTCTCGCGTGTCACCAGCTCCAGCGCGCCTCCGCCCGCACCGATTTCATGGTCGTACCATGTGCATTTGCCCAAATTGACCGATAGCGACCCGCGCGCGCCATAGCGCAGCTCGTGCTCCGACGACAATGCCCGATTTGGTTCCCCCAACAGCATCCGCGCCAACTCGGCGAATGCAGTGCTGCTGATGATGGCGCTCACGATCTCGGTCACGTCGCTCCCCTTGTTGGGGTCGGAGACCGGGAGTAAAAGGCAGGGCGTGGTGACGGCCCGACCCTTGATCCAACCCGGTCGGTAAAAGTTGAAGCCCGGCGGAGGACAACGTCGGGCTTCGTCACGTCTAGGCAGCAGCAGTCTTTTCGCGTTCTGATATCCGTTGGGTGATCGTCGTGGGCCGACCGCAAAGCTGCCCACCCAGTTTAAACAGGCCCAACTCGCCCTTGAGCGGGTAAACTTTCCGCCACTCCTCCTCGTCACCGAAGATGAAGCCAGCCAGCGCCCGCGCGCCGAGCAGAAGCCCCAGCTCACTTTCCTCTCGCGGCATGGCCGAAGCCCTCCACTTTGGATAATGTCGAAAAATACATTCTAGAAATGTATAAATCAACATTTTGATTGACGCGACAGCGATCTCCGGTCAAGGTCGGGAAACTTTGGTAAAGGACCGCAAATGCCCGTAGCGGTGCTTCCCGGCTTCACGATTTCCTATGCGCACTTAGAGGCCGCGCTGGTGGAGATGCATGGCATCGCTGCCAACGATGTCCCGGCATTCCGGTCGCGCTTCGGCGCGCTACAGCGTGGCGGCCTCTTCGGTGCGGGCAACCAGCCCGGCAAGGGTCGCAAACTCGTGTACGGCGTCGATCAATTTCACCGCGCAGTATTGGCGTTCGAACTTGTGCAGGCGGGCGTAGGACCGACCACGGTGCTCTGGCTTGTCCGCGAATTCTGGGACAAGCGGCTCCGTGATATCCTCCTCAACGCAGAGCGCGGGCGCGGGCGCGAGACATCGAATGTGGTGTTGCTCCTAACCGGCCTGACGGCCATGGAGGGCGCCGAGCAGGCTGTCCCAAGTATCAATCACACCACAATGGACAAGCTGGCCACAACACTCTCGCTTGCAATCCGAGGAGACGATGAGCAGCGCGACCGCGACCCACCAGCACGGGCACTTGTGGTGAATCTGTCCGCGCAACTGCGCCGCTTTCACACCGCGCTCGTTAATCACCATCTTAAGCCAGAGATGCTGGCCGAATTAGAAGTGAAACCTAATAGCAGGCGGGTCACAAAGGGGCGTCGCGGCGCGACAGGATCGTCATGACCAAAACGGCAGCCCGGTTCACCCTTGCCGACATTGTCCGCGCCACCCGCGCGGCAAAGGAGCAAGGCGCCAAGGCTGTCGAAGTCCTCCCCAACGGCACAATCCGTGTGGTTCTTGCCGGAGAAGATGAGGCTAAGCCCGAGGCCGACAAGCCAAAAATTCGGGACTTCAAACTGTAATGCGAAAGAGATGCCGAAACCATCTTTACCTTTCCTCCACCGCTACAGAAGCCGGAGCGGTAAGAAATGGAGATACTACGTTCAGCTCGACCCCCATGCCAAAGGGCGTGGCGTTCGGATCGGCACTGATCATCTGTACCGTGGCGAACAGTTCATGGCCGAATATCATGCTGCCGTTCCGTGCGCTCCGATTATCGCAGCACCGATCTTTGGCAAAGGCGGCAAGGGCACAGTCAAATGGCTCATCGACCTTTACCGCGCGTCGCGCGCTTGGACTGATGATATTGGTGCAGGCACGCGGAAGCAGCGCGGCCCGATCTATAAACAAATGGAAGCGAACGCTGGCGACTTGCCATTGTCGGCGATCACGCGCGCGAAGGTCGAAGAAGGCATGAAGGCGCGAACAAAAAATCAATCCCGGCACTTCTTTAATGCCATCAAACAACTCTTCAAGTGGGCAATCGAAAACAACGATATCGATTTCAATGGTCGTAACCCCTGCGATGGGATCAAGCCTCCACGAAATGATTCCAAAGAGGTTGAGGACTGGGCATTTGCCTTGGCCTATTGAGCGAATTGAGCAATACGAGAAGCGCTGGCCGCTTGGCACCAAGGAACGGCTGATACTCCACGTTTTTCTCTACGTTGGCTTGAGGCGCGGCGATGCGGCGCGGCTTGGTAAAAACCATATGCGCAAGGGCCTCGTGTGTTTGAAGACCGAGAAGACCGACATACCGATCTATGTGCCGATCCATCCCGACTTGGCAAAATCGATGAAGGCCTGTCCGTCAAAAGGCCTTGCAGTCATCAGCAAGGATAATGGCGCGAACTACACCAAGGAGTAGCTCGGCAATCTCTTCCGTGAAGCTATAGAGGCCGCTGGCATCCCGGTGACGAAGCGAAAAGGAAAAGAGGAAAGCAAGAAAGGATATTCGGGACACGGCCTGCGCAAGTCGTCCGCAATTATCGCTGTCGAGAGCGGCGTGCCGGATCGCGAACTGAATGCAATGTTTGGCTGGACTGGGCACCAAATGGCGAGCCTCTACACCAAACACGCCGACCGCAAAAAACTTGCTGCACGCGCCATGGCAAAATGGAAACGGCCATCGTCTGACGCGGGTGATTTCTTGCAGTTGGAGGATGACGAAGCCGAAGCGGCGTAATCCAATATCGGCGGCTATCGACCTTTTAAGGGTGTAATCGCACGTTAAAAAACTTAATGACTTCAAAGCGCATTTTTCGTCACACCCCTTGCGTTATGTTGTTGATCTTGTTCAAAAATGTGATTCCTGCCGGGCCCACCACCTGAGCCTGTGGTCCGGACACTTTGAGAACGACTCGGTTTCCGCTTTAAGAACGACTCGATTTCGTTTGGAGAACGACTCGATCGCAGATCCTCCTGAAAGAACTTTCGAATTTCTCCTCGATTTTTCCTTCCAATTCCGGGGTTCGAAAAAAGCGAGGGGGGGGGCAATTCAGCCAATTCCCGTGCCTTGTATATCCCGGCCCCCACTAAAAGACCTCTCGAGGAAGAAGCTGTGATGAAGTCTCCGAGAAGTTCGTATTCCATGAGCAGGAGGTCGCCGACATCACGTTTCGCGCGATGGTGGAGGCCGGGCGCGTCGTTCTCCACATGGTGAATTCGAGCGGCCGCGACTCCAGTGTGGACCTCATTGGGGAAGCATTCGCCCTTCCCTGTCTTCGCTATTCAGAGAACGGATGGCAGCGACGCGGAATGCCCTCAGGCCCGCCGGGCTGGGCGGTTTGGGCAACCTATCAACTCCGAAGAGTGTGAAACTGCAGACGGCGTTGCACGCGAAAGCGAAGGCAGAAGCCGGTTATCGCTTCTATGCCCTGTACGACAAGAAGCGCCGGATGATCTCGCGCCGCATTAAAGAGGCGCTGGCCGCCGCCAAGGCGCGGGGCAAGAAGTTGGCCGGTAAGTGCAACAACGCACTCTCCGGGGAGTGCAGGCAGGCGTCCGCCACTCAGCGCCGTGCCGTGGCCGATGCGCGGGCCGCAGACATCATCCCTGCCATCACTGCGCTGCAACGGGCTGGAGCTGCCAGTCTGCACCAGATCGCGGGCGGCCTGACCGCCCAGGGCATCCCGACGCCGCGCGGCGCAGACACGTGGAGGCCCGCTCAGGTGGCGCGCGTGCTGCGCCGCGCCGCAGCTCAGGGTTCAAGGTAAGTGTAGAAAGCAAACGGCCAAGGTAGTTGGAGGAGCGCGGGCGCCGCTGAATTCGTTGCCCGACGCCATCAGGCGCTGCAGCACCTGGCTGCGTGAATGCCGCAGTCCTTGACTTTCGAAGAATGGTTATTCAATTATTCACAAAAGCTGTATTTTCTCAACCATCACCTTACGATTGCCGGGAGGGACAAGGATGGCTACCGCTGTGCCTCGTCAATTTGAAATTGTTCGTGTAGCGGCTCGGGGCGATTTCGAGACAAAAATTCAGCTCGCAACTGAATTGGAAAACTACACGAAGCGGATGATACGCGAAAATCGCGACTCTGCCTTCCAGCGATACTATAACGAACGGCGAAGTGCGCTGCGCGCTCGCACTATAGTCTCGTATATCAGCGTTGCACAGAACGTTGGGATTCTCGATGATTCATTGAAGCCCACTGGGAGGGTGAGCGCGAGCACCCCCCTTTCTGGTTTCTCAAACCATCTGAAAGACTGCTTGTTACCCTATGCCAAGAAGCATGGGTTTGCTCTCGATCAAATTCGAGATTTCATTTCTAACAAGCTGAAGGGATCTAGCCCTGTGGCGCCCATAACCCCACGCCTGCTGTACACTGGTCAATCTCCTAACATCTCCGAGTTTACCTTCGCGCAATGCTTGTACATGCTCGACGAACTCTTCAGCGACCGATTTAGGGTCAGATCAGTGCGGACTCTACTCCACAAGGATGTGTTTTGGGGCGCGATCTAGCACTTGTACTCACAACGCCGTTGCGGATCGGAAGATTCGCCGCGGGAGCCTACACACCAAGCTGCAGGCATTGACTGATTGGTTTATGAGCACACGCCTTAGTAGGAGATGCGTCGATGTCTAAGGAAGCAGATATCGGGGCGGCCCGTCAGTTCTTTTTCGAACTATGTGGCCGAGCGGACGGGCGCGAAGACCAAGATGTCTTGAGCTATACCATCCCGACCGAGAGCATTTCGGGTTGCTTGACACCAAAGATGCCCCTTACGGTCTTGCTGGGCATGAAGGGCGTCGGCAAGTCGACAGCTTTCAAGAGGATGACTGCGGAACCGCCATCGGGTTTTTTGGTTGCAGGGTTTGCACCGGGCTCCGAACGCTTCAAGCGCCTCTCAAATGTTCAGCCGGGCCTTTTTAGAGAGCGCTTTCTCGCGTTGTTTTTGATTGCCGCAATATCGATGCTTGAAGAAAGCGAGCTTTTAGACGCCAAGGACAAAAGTAGCCTGTCCATTCTCCCTGCACCTCTCGAGTCGATTTTGAAGACGCTGGACAGCGCCGTCAAAGAAGGTCGATCGCGTCTGAAAGGGGGATCCGCGTTCGGTTTTGGTCTCTCGTTCGATCTCAGTGAGGATCAAGAGAAGAAGCTTGATCAGTTTGATCGCGCCGCCGCCCGAGCGAAGCTTCAGGCGCTCGCAGGAAAGGGTGTCGCGGTTAGATTCTTTGTCGACGACCCTGAGCAGTCGTTGCCGCCGGGAGAGCAGGGCAGTAACGCCCTCGTGGGGTTGATACTCGCGGCAAACGAAATAAACATCAATTTCCGGGGTGTAGTAGGCTTGACCGTCTTGCTGAAGACGCACGTCTACCAAAAGGTGTCTGGAAACGAGGAGTTGGCGAATATGATCCCTGCGCAGCGGGGCGCGCTGTCTTGGACCGAAGACGAATTGCTAGCGGCCGTGGAGAGCAGATTAACCTTCGCTGGCCTGAGCTACGCGGACGCCTTCGCGTTCAAGAAAGGCGATTTGAAGAAGCACGTTATTTCTTTGCTCAGAAACGGACCGCGTGACTTATTTGTTTGGATATCGATGGCCTCACGAGCTTCAGGCGGTGAAAAATTGAAGTTGGATGACTTCTCGGCGACTAAGAAATCGATCGGCGAGTTCTCTATGCAGCAGATCTCTGCCGCCTACACAAACGAGATTCCTAACATCCCGAGGCTGCTGCGCTTGGTGTTTCCAAAGAACAAGGAATATAGCTGGGAGGCATTGATTGCAGAGGTGGCAGAACTGCGCACCAACAGCAAGGAGTTCATCGAACTCAGCGAGAAGAACAAGCTCGACCTATCCTCAGACTATGCGAAATTTTTCTTGGAGGCAGGAACGCTTCAACTGACGACGAAAGGCAATGTCGTCGAGCCTTTCGGGAAGGATTATCACCACAATCAGGAGATTGGTAAGGACACGAAGGTGAGGGTGCATCCTCTGTTGGCTGCTGCGCTGTTCTAGCAGGAATCTATTTTTATCTGCGGTGGGCTTGAGAATGTGCTCAACGATCAGCCGTAAATGTGCACATCGCTGCCTCATTCTCTCTTACCCGGAAGACTGGTGGCGACTGTCTTGAGGTCGCTAGTCACACCCTGGATCGTCGCTAAGACGGAGGAGCTTCGGGATGCCATATCTGCACCGTGCGGGATCGCAATGCCACCTGATCCGCCGGGGCATCCATTCGTTGAGGCCATGCTGGTGATTTCCTGCAGGAGTGGCTTCGCATCAGTCAAACCCTTTTCTGCATTTCCTAAAGCGTGATGGCATTAAGTTCGATAGCCTGAATTTTTGAGGTAGTTGGCGCATTCCTCGGGGGTGAAGGCATC
>NZ_JBANBK010000124.1:0-17538 GCF_053572325.1 Bradyrhizobium sp. UFLA05-112
GTTATGGGTTGATTGCGTCCGAATCGCTTCGTGGAGGAGGCGGCTATGGTCCAAGTTTTTTTTCACTGCTCGAATACTGACGGCATGTTGATCGACCGGCAGGGCACCGCGGTGTCGAACCTGACCGAGGCCCGCGACCGCGCCGCGCAAATCATGCGCTCGATGATCATGGTGCCCGGCGACGAAGACTGGCGCGACTGGATCCTGCACGTCAGCGACGACGACGGCGAGGAGATCTTCGACCTGCCGTTCAGCTCCATGCTCGGAAAGCCGCACTGAGAACATTGCCATGCTGATCGCTTCGCTCACGCTGCTTCGCCACCCCATCTCCGCGATCGCCTCGCGGTGGCAGGCGCTGGTGAAGCTCGCGGGCAATCCCTACCGCCCTGAGCTGCACTACATGCGTGGCCCGGGACCAAAATGGCGCGCCAAGCACGGCAACCGACGGCCCGACGGCAGGCTCTGAGCCTCGCCCACCGGATCGAGGGACGTCATCCGTCCCGCCCCCACGCGCCACGATTGGAGCTTTCCACCGGAAACGGCCTTGTCTACCCTGCCCGCCTTTTCAGGCAGCAGGGACCATTTCATGTCGCATGAATTCCATTTGGACAATTACCTGGCGCGCATCGGCCATCCGGGTGCGGTGAAGCCGGATCTGGCGACCCTCAGGGCACTCCATAGAGCTCACGTCAATGCGATCCCGTTCGAGGGGCTCAATCCGCTTCTGCGATGGCCCGTTCTTCTCGATCTGCCGACCGTGCAGGCCAAGCTCGTCGACTCCCGGCGCGGCGGCTATTGCTTCGAGCAGAACGCGCTGTTCAAGGCGGCGCTCGAGCACATCGGCTTCAGCGTCACTGGCCTTTGCGCCCGGGTGCGGTGGATGGCCGCACCCGACAGTCCGTTGGGCCCAAAGGTCCACATGCTGCTCAAGGTCGATCTGCCCGAGGGTCCCTACATCGCCGACGTCGGCTTCGGAGTCTGCGTGATGGATAGCCCCTTGCAGTTCCAGACGCAGATCGAGCAGCGCACCGCGATGGGCACTTACCGGATCGGCGAGATCAAGGGCCTGTTCTCGATCAGCGCGAAACAGCCGAGCGGTTGGCGGACCATGTACGTCTTCGACCTGGTCCCGCAGCTTCAATCCGACTACGAGCTCGGCAACTATTTTACCTCGACGAGCTCCATCCCGCCCTTCACCAGCACGCTGATCATGGAGCGCGTCGCAGCGGATGCGCGCTACAAGCTCGCCAACCGGCGGCTGACCATCGAAGGACGCGACGGCGAGGTGATGAGCGAGCGCACGATCGACAGCGCCGACGAGCTGCGACGGGTGCTACATGAGACGTTCAACGTCGAGCCGCCGGTGCCGGTGGAAGAGGTGTTTGCGCGGATTGGGGGATAGCGCGCTTGCCGTGCGCGCGATGCAGGATCGCGACGAAGCGCCCTGCGAGGATGACGACGCGGACGTGCCGCCATCGCCGCGCTGGAGGAGCTGAGGCTGACGAAAACTGCAGAGCAAACAAATCAACCGTACCAACCGGACGTCGGCAACAACAAACCGTACGAACGGAGGTCTGCAATCAACAACAAGTTCCAATGATGGGCAGTTGCGTACGGATTGCTAATATCCGCGCTGCGCTCGAATTATGCTCATAGTGTCGTTGTAACCTTGGTTCATACCACGCCGCACAGTTTCCGCCTGTCCTGCCAGATCAGGATTCGCTGCCGGGCAAACACGGATACCCGGCTGAGAGAGCAAATATCGCAGCTCTGCTTCCGGGTTTGGTATCTCCGGAAACCTGACGCAGTTTCTGTAGGGATCATATTGCTGGGCCTGCACTTGGATCGGCGCAATCAGCGTAGCGATTGCGAGACCTAGAAACGCAAGGTGTTTCATGGCAATGCTCCTTCGACCTGATCGTTACGAGGTTGCTCTGAAATCAAAACAACCATAAGTTTAATTCCGAGTGCAGGCAGGATTTGTGAGGTACGCCACACGGTGCGAGTCATTGGGCACTCACAGGTACGTGACGGCGCGATGGCGGAGGATGACAAATCGCGAATGCATGACCATCCGCCGGCGGATGTCGACTCATCGCCGCCACGCCAAGCTGCCGGTTGCCCGCGAACGCACGCAAGGCGATCGCGCTTCGACTATGAGGAGGCGCAGGTGCAGTCCGTGCCGATGAAGTTCGCCTGCCCGAGCGCCGTGATGCGCGAGGGCGACACGAATTCCGGCGCAGTCGAGATCTTCCAACCCTGGGCCGACGCGGTCGCAGAGAGCTGAGCGTCACGACTCCTCCACATTTGCAAGCGAGCTAGCCGTCCGATGCCCGTCCATCGAACGGGACAGAAGCGTACGTCCAAGAGGAGATCATTCTTATGAAGAAGCTTGCGCTCGCCGCGACATTGATCATCGCGGCTGGCCTCACCATGCCGAGCGCGGCATCCGCCAAAGGCGGTCATGGCCATGGACACGGCCACGGCGGATTCCATGGACATCACCATGGCACGCCGCCGGGCTGGTATCACGGGCGCAAAGTCGGCTGGCGCGGCAAGGGCTGCCCGCCCGGCCTGTGGAAGCAGGGCCGCTGCTGAAATCGACGACAAACTACCAGGCGTCGCCCGAATTCGGGCGGCGCTTTTCTAGATCCCCAGCCTGTCCCGCACGCGGCCGGCGATCACCGCGCTCGTGACCCCGAGCGGCCAGAACGCGTGCAGCGGGATCGGCTTGATGCCGGTGACGGGCATGTCGATCTCGGCGTTGGCGCCGCCGATCAGGCGGCGCGCGAGTTGCGCGCCCATCGCGGTGGAGAGCGCGACGCCGCGGCCGTTGCAGCCGAGCGAGATCAGGATGTTTTCCGCCGGCTCGTGCACATGCGGATAGTGATCCCCGGTGATCGCAAGGCGGCTGTTCCAGCCATGGGTCCAGGCGACGCCCCTGAGCTGCGGCCACAGCCGCTCGGCATAGCGCATGAGATAGGCGACATCGGACGGCGAGTTGATCCAGCGCATCGGGCCGCGGCCGCCCATCAGCAGACGGTTCTGCTGATCGATGCGATAGTAGACCGTGATGTGCCCGCTTTCGTAGAGCACGGACCGTGTCGGCATGATCGAATGGGCGACCTCCTCGGACAGCGGCGCGGTCGCAGCGATCGACGAAAACACCGGCACGATGGTGCGGCGGAGCACGGGCCAGAGGTCATCCGTAAAGCCGTTGGTGGCGAGCAGCACCTTTTCGGCACGCACCACCGCGCGCGGCGTCTCGATGCGCCAATGCGTGCCTTCGCGACGCAAGGCGAGCGCCGGGGTTTCGCCGTGCACGCTCGCACCGGCGGAGATCGCGGCGCGTGCGAGGCCCCGGGCGTAGCTCAGGGGATGAAGATCGCCGCCGCGCGCGTCGAGCATGGCGCAGAGGTAGCGATCGGTGCCCGTCATCTCGCGCAATTGCTCGCGATTGAGCAGCGTCACCGGCATGCCGCGGCGAATGCACTGCTTTGCGGTACTTTCGATCGCCGCGGCGTTCGCCTCGTTGTAGGCGGCGCGCAGCGTGCCGTTCTGCCGCGCCTCGCAAGGAATCTGGTAACGGCGGATCAGCTCGTGGGTAAAATTCGTCGTGCCGTAGGAGAAGTCGATCATGCGGCGGCCGAGATCAGCGCCGAAATCGGCCTCGATCTGATCGGGGTCGTGCTTCAGCCCCGGATTGGTGTGACCGCCATTGTTGCCGGACGCGCCCCACCCCGGCTCCTGCGCCTCCAGCACCAGTGCGTCGACACCCCGCTCGGCCAGACGCAGCGCGGTGGACAGGCCGGTGTAGCCGCCGCCGACGATCGCGACGGAGACGGTCTTGTCCGCATCGAGCGGCGGCGTGGCCACCGGCGCAACGGCAGTGTCGGCATAGAGCGAGGGCGGCAGAGGCAGGCGCACGGGCAGAATCATAGGGATACCGGATCAGAGCGGATGCAGCACGCGGCGCAGGAAGTCTTGCGTCCGCGCGTGCTGCGGTTGGTTGAGCACGGCTTTCGCCGGCCCCTGCTCGACGATGACGCCGCCGTCGATGAACAGCACGCGATCCGCGACGTCGCGGGCAAAGCCCATCTCGTGGGTGACGACGACCATGGTCATGCCGTCATCGGCGAGCTTGCGCATCACGGAAAGCACCTCGCCGACGAGCTCGGGATCCAGCGCCGAGGTCGGCTCGTCGAACAGGATCGCCTTGGGCTGCATCGCGAGCGCGCGCGCGATCGCGACGCGCTGCTGCTGCCCGCCGGAGAGCTGCGGCGGATGCACGTCGGCCTTTTCGGCGAGGCCCACTTGCGCGAGCAGCGCTCGCCCGCGCTCCAGCGCCGCGGCGCGCGGCTCCTTCTTCACGTAGAGCGGCCCCTCGACGACGTTCTCCAGCGCCGTGCGATGCGGGAACAGATTGAAGCGCTGGAACACCATCGACACCTGCGTGCGGATCGAGACGATCGACGGCGCATTGCGATCGACGCGCGTGCCCTCGACGCTGATGTCGCCGCGGTCGTAGCTTTCGAGCCCGTTGATACAGCGCAGGATGGTCGACTTGCCGGAGCCGGACGGGCCGATGATGCAGACCACCTCGCCCTTCTCGACACCCGCCGTGATGCCCTTGAGCACCTCGACCTTGCCAAAGCTTTTGTGGACGTCGTCGAGCTCGATCATCGCTTGCCGGCCCGCTTCTCGAAATGACGGACCAACAGGATCAGCGGGATGCTCATGGTGAGATACATCAGCGCCACCAGCGTGAACACGCTGGTGTTCTTGAAGGTCGAGGAGGCGATCAGCTTGCCCTGGAGCGCGAGCTCGGCCACCGTGATGGTCGAGGCTTGCGACGAATCCTTCAGCATCATGATCATGACGTTGCCGTAGGGTGGCAGCACGATGCGCACCGCCTGAGGCAGCACCACGCGGCGCATGGTGAGCCACCAGCCCATGCCGATGGTCTGCGCCGCCTCGATCTGTCCCTTGTCGATCGCCTCGATGCCGGCACGGAAGTTTTCCGCCTGATAGGCCGAATAGGCGATGCCGAGCCCGAGGATCGCAGCCTGCAATGCGGTGAGCGTGACGCCGAGATCGGGCATCACGAAGTAGAGGTAGAACAGCAGCACGATGATCGGGATGCCGCGGATCACGTTGATCACGCTGGCGCTCAGGCCTGCGAGAAAGCCGATGCCGGAGACCCGCATCAGGGCCCAGACCAGTCCGAGCAGCGTCGAGAGGATCAGCGAGCCGATGGTGACGACGATCGTGAGCGCGACGCCGTTGAGGAGGATCGGGAAGAACTCGACGGTGTCGCGCCAAAAACCCTGCATCGGCGATCAGTCCTTCAGGCCCCATTTGTCCAGGATCTTGTCCACCGTGCCGTTCGCCTTCAGCCGGCCGAGCGAGGCGTTGATCTTGCCGAGCAGCTCGGTATCGCTCTTGCGCACGCCGATGCCGACCGAGCCGACGGTCACGGGCTTGTAGCTCGTAACGAGGCGCACTTCGGGGAAGCCACCCTGCTTGAGATTGTAGGCGAGGATCGGATAGTCGGCGAAGCCGGCCTTGAGGCGCGCGGCGTTCACGTCGCGCAGGATGTCGGGAATGGTGTCATAGGCCTTCACGTCACTGAACAGGCCCGACTTCTTCAGCGCGTCGACGAAGGCGGTGCCGACCTGCGCGCCGACGACCTCGCCCTTCAGATCCTCCTGCGAGGCATAGGCCTTGGTATCGCTCTTCGGCACCACCAGGCCTTCGCCATAGGTGTAGATCGGATCGGAGAAGTCGATCACCTCCTTGCGCGGCGCGGTGATGAACATTGCGGCTGCAATGATGTCGATCTTGCTCGAGGTCAGCGAGGGGATCAGCGCCGAAAACTGCATCGGCTCGATCTGGACGTTGAGGCCGGCGTCCTTGCCGACCTCGGTGATGAGATCGACCATGACGCCCTGGATGGTGTTGGTCTTGGTGTCAAGGAAGGTGAAGGGAATGCCCGTCGGGGTCGAGCCGACCTTCAGCACCTGCTGCGCTGATGCCGGCAAGCTGGCTGCAAGGGCGAGCGCCGCGACCGCGGCCTGAACGAAACGCTTCATCGCAATCCCCCTTTTGGGTTCGGCCGATGACGGCGCGCCCGCGCAGCTTATGAGGCAGATGTTGCGAGGCGGGCCGTTTCAGCTTATTTTCACTAATATGAAATTTTGGCCACACTTTCGCGGACGATGCAAGCGGTTTTCATGCACATGAAGGAAGCGGTTTGACGTGAGCGGTGGTAAAAGAATGCGCAAGCCTGCCGCGGCGAAGAAGGCAAAGGCCGTCACCAAACCGGTCACCAAGCCGGAGCCGGCAATGGACGTCGCGGTCGGACGCCGCATCCGCGATCTCAGGCGGACACGGCAACTCTCGCTCGAAACGGTCGCCGAGCGCACGTCGCTGTCGATCGGCTTCCTCAGCCAGATCGAGCGCGGCCTGTCCTCGCCCTCGCTGCGCGTGCTCGCGACGCTCGCCGACGTGCTTGGCGTGGGCATCGCCGCGCTGTTCGGCGCGAGCCCAGGCACGGATGGCGCGTCAGATTCCGTGGTGATGCGCGGGATGCAACGCCCCGAACTGAAGCTCTGGCGCACCGGCATTTCAAAACAGCTCCTGAGCGCCGCGGGCGCCGAGAACCGGCTCAACCTGTTCCTGGTGCACCTGGAACCCGGCGGCTCGACCGGCGATGAACTCTACACCCATGATGGCGAGGAGGCCGGCCTCGTGCTCGAAGGCGAGATGATGCTGACGGTGGATGCAGACACGTGGTCGCTGAAGACAGGCGACAGCTTTCGGTTTGCCAGCCGAAGGCCGCACCGGTTTTCCAACCCGGCCGAGGATGCGAAGGCCGTGGTGCTGTGGGTGAACTGCGTGACCGGGGCGGGGTAGCGCAGTCGTCACGACGGCCGATAGACGTCCGGCCGTAGGACCTCCATGAAGCGGGACGGGCTTCCGAGCGGCTCGAACCCGAACTGGCTATACAGGCCATGCGCGTCGCGGGTCACGAGGAGAAGGCGCCTCAGACCTTGCAGGTTGTCGTGACCGACGACGTAGCGCATCAGCCATTTGGACAGTCCCTTGCCGCGATGGGTCTCGAGTATGAAGACGTCTGCAAGCAAAGCGAATGTCGACTTGTCAGTGACGACGCGGGCAAACCCGACTTGCTCCGCGCGATGGTACACACCAAAGCAGAGAGAATTCTCGATCGCACGCTCGACAACGGATCGCGGGATCCCGCGCGCCCAATAGCTGTCTTCTGCCAGGAACTTGTAAATGACGTCCACGTTCAAGCGGTGGGGATCGGTCGAGATCTCGTAGTCGGCGAGAAACTGTTCCATCTGCATTTACTGGATCCTTTGTTGATTGCCGCATATGTACTACCGCCTCCGTCATCCCAAGGTGCAGGCGGTATGCGCTCCTCGAAGGATGCACGACCCCGAGGCAGCCGGCCGTCGCCCTTCGAGGGCCGCTTCAGGGTGACGGTGATGGATTTGCACGCCCGATACCTCCACATCGTCATTGCGAGCGCAGCGAAGCAATCCAGGATCTCACCGCGGAGATAGTCTGGATTGCTTCGTCGCCTCGCTCCTCGCAATGACGCGGAAAGAGACGTTCAGCCAAACCGATGCGCGTAGCGATCGACCGTCAGCTCACTCGTGTCGATCTGCGGCTTCTCGCCCGACAGCATGTCCGCGAGCACCTGTCCTGAACCGCAGGACATGGTCCAGCCAAGCGTGCCGTGACCGGTGTTGAGATGGAGATTTGAATAGCGCGTGGCACCGATCACGGGCGGGCCGTCCGGTGTCATCGGGCGCAGGCCGCTCCAGAACGTCGCCTTGGAGAGATCGCCGCCGCGCGGGAAGAGATCTGTCACCGAATGATCGAGCGTTGCGCGACGCGCGGCGTAGAGCTTGTCGGAATAGCCGGAGATCTCCGCGGTGCCGCCGACGCGGATGCGATTGCCGAGCCGTGTGATCGCGACCTTGTAGCTCTCGTCCATCACCGTCGATTCCGGAGCGCCGCTGGCGTCCGTGATCGGCACCGTGATCGAATAGCCCTTCACCGGAAAGACCGGCAGCGAGATGCCGAGCGGGGCAACAAGGCGCGACGACCAGCTTCCGAGCGCGACGACATAGGCATCCGCCTGCAACAGGCCGGCGCCGGTCGCAACACCGGTGACACGCGAGGCATCCGTGACGATGCCCTTGATCGACGTATTGAACAGGAAGCGCACACCGAGCTTTTCGGCCTCTGCGGCCAGCGCCTGCGTGAACATGTGGCAGTCGCCGGTCTCGTCCTCCGGCAGCCTCAGGCCGCCGACGAACTTTTCCTTCACGCCGGCGAGTGCGGGCTCAGCCGCAATGCAGCCCTCGCGATTGAGCACCTCGTAGGGCACGCCATACTGCTTGAGCACGGCGATGTCCTCAGCCGTGCCGTCGAGCTGCGCCTGGTAGCGGAAGAGCTGGAGCGTACCCTTCGAGCGCTCGTCATATTGAATGCCGATGTCGCGGCGCAGGTCACGCAGGCAATCGCGGCTGTATTCCGCGATCGGGATCATCCGGCTCTTGTTGACAGCGTAGCGCGTGGACGTGCAGTTGCGCAGCATCTTGAGCAGCCAGACCCACATCACGGGATCGACCTTGGGCCGGATCACCAGCGGGCCGTGCTTCATCAGAAGCCATTTGATCGCCTTCACCGGCACGCCCGGTCCCGCCCATGGCGAGGAATAGCCAGGCGAGACCTCGCCGGCATTGGCAAAGGACGTCTCGAGCGCTGGCTCGCCCTGACGGTCGACGACCGTCACGTCATGGCCGGCACGCGCGAGGTAATAGGCAGAGGTGACACCGATGACACCGCTGCCGAGGATCAGGACTTTCACGTTTCGCACCACTCCCGCGGCGTTTGTCGCGCCGCTAGAGCATGATCCGGAAAAGTAGGAAGCGGTTTTCCGAAAAGATCATGCTCAAACAATAACCTAAAGCGCGATGACGAATCATCCCAATTTCATCGCGCTTTAGCAAGAACAAGGGGTCGATACCCGCGAGAGCAATTATCAGGCCACGCGTTTGATGGCGTCGCCGAGAATCGAGACCATCTGGTCGATGTGGCTCTTCTCGACGATCAGGGGCGGCGACATCGCGAAGGAATCGCCGCTCATGCGCAGGTAGAGACCCGTGTTGAAACAATCGACCATGATGTCATAGCCGCGGGCACCGACCGCGCCATCACGCGGCGCGACCTCGACCGCGCCCATCAGGCCGCAATTGCGGATGTCGACGACGTTCGGCAGACCTTTGAGCGAATGCAGCGCGTCGCGCCAGTACTCGGCGATCCCTGCGCCACGGGTGAGCAGACCCTCGTCCTTGTAGATGTCGAGCGTCGCGATGCCAGCGGCACAGGCCACCGGGTGCGCCGAATAGGTGTAGCCGTGGAACAGCTCGATCTGGCCCTCCGGGCCGGTCATCACGCCGTCATGCACCTTGCGGCTCGCAAACACGGCGCCGCAGGGCACGGTGCCGTTGGTGATGCCCTTGGCCGTCGTCATCAGGTCCGGCGTGACTCCGAAGAAATTGGCGGCGAACGGCGTACCCAGGCGGCCGAAGCCGGTGATGACCTCGTCGAAGATCAGGAGGATGCCGTGCTTGTCGCAGATCTCGCGCAGGCGCGCGAGATAGCCCTGCGGCGGCGGCAGCACCGCGGTCGAGCCCGGCACCGGCTCGACGATCACGGCGGCGATCGTCTCGGCGCCGTGCAGCGCGACGAGGCGCTCGAGATCGTCGGCAAGCTCGGCGCCATGCGCCGGCTGGTCCTTGGCAAAGGCGTTGCGGGTGAGGTCATGGGTGTGGCGAATGTGATCGACGCCCGGCAGATGGGTCGCAAAGGCGCGGCGGTTCGCCACCATGCCGCCGACCGACATGCCGCCGAAACCGACGCCGTGATAGCCGCGCTCGCGGCCGATCAGGCGGGTGCGGCTCGACTGGCCGGTGGCGCGATGATAGGCGAGCGCGATCTTGAGCGCAGTGTCGACCGACTCGGAGCCGGAGTTGGTGAAGAAGATGCGGTCAAGGCCCTTGGGGGCGATCTCCGCGAGCCGCTCGGCGAAGTCGAACGAAAGCGGATGACCCATATTGAATGACGGCGCGAAGTCGAGCGTCATGAGCTGCTTCTCGACCGCAGCGGCAATCTGCCTGCGGCCGTGGCCGGCGTTGACACACCACAGGCCCGCCGAGCCGTCGATCACCTTGCGACCATCGACGCTGGTGTAGTGCATGCCCTCGGCCGAGGAGAACAGGCGCGGAGCCTTCTTGAACTGCCGGTTGGCCGTGAACGGCATCCAGTGCGAATCGGTCTTGATGGTGTTCGGAATCTGGTGAAGGGTCACAGGCCGCTCCTTTGCTGACCCGGAAGCAGAGCCACGGCTTTAAAGGCGCAACAAGTCCTTTTCTGCATGCCCGCAACCCATTGATCTGGTTGGGGCGGCCGGTCCATATTTGCGCGATCCGCAACACCTGCAACAGGGATTTGCACCATGAGCGTCGACATCGGTGGACGGCTGCGATTCATCCGGGCGCGCCACAAGCTGTCGCAGCGCGAGCTCGCCAAACGCTCCGGTGTCACCAATTCGACGATCTCGCTGATCGAATCCAACCAGATGAACCCGTCCGTCGGCGCGCTCAAGCGCATCCTCGACGGCATCCCGATGGGGCTCGCCGAGTTCTTCGCGCTGGAGCCGGAGACGCGGCGCAAGATCTTCTATCGTGCGGAGGAGCTGACCGAGGTCGGCAAGAAGCCGATCTCCTACCGCCAGGTCGGCGACAATCTGTTCGGCCGGAGCTTGCAGATCCTGAAAGAACGCTACGAGCCCGGCAGCGACACCGGCCGTGTGCCGCTGGTGCATGACGGCGAGGAAGGCGGCGTGGTGATCTCCGGCAAGCTCGAGGTCACCGTCGAGGACGAGCGGCGCATCCTCAACCCGGGTGATGCCTATTATTTCGAAAGCCGCAGGCCGCACCGCTTCCGCTGCGTCGGCGGCAAGCCGTGCGAGGTGATCTCGGCCTGCACGCCGCCGACGTTCTGAACCGCATCTCGCGTGTCAGGGCTACGTCAGCAGCTCCTCGATCCGGATCGGGAAACGGCGCACGCGCACGCCGGTTGCATGCCAGACGGCGTTGGCCACCGCGCCAGCGCTGCCGGTGATGCCGATCTCGCCGACGCCCTTGATGCCGAGCGCATTGACGTGCGGATCGTGCTCCTCGACCGTCAGCACATCCATTGGCGGCACGTCGGCATTCACGGGGATATGGTACTCGCCGAGATCGGCATTCATGATCCGACCGCTGCGCCGGTCGGTGATGGCCTCCTCGTGCAGCGCAAAGGACAGGCCCCAGATCATGCCGCCGAGGAGCTGGCTCCGCACCAGATGCGGATTGATGATGCGGCCCGCGGCGAACGCGCCGACCATCCGCGAGACCCGGATCTGGCCGAGCTCGAGATCGACCTTCACCTCGGCAAACACGGCGCCATGCGCATGCATGGCGTAGTCGGTTTGCGCCGTCGGGTTCGGCGCGCCGGTGCCGCGCGCATCGATCTCGGCAAGGCCGGCCCGCGCGAGGATATCGGCATAGCTCTCGCCGCGGCTGTCGTCGTCGCACCGGAACAGTTTGCCGTCGCGGGCGATCACGCCGGCATTGCCGGCACCGAACAGCGGCGAGCGCTCGTCGCGAGTGGCGAGATCGGCAAGCTTTGCGATCACGGCCGCGCCGGCATTATGGATCGCGTTGCCCGCAGTCGCGGTGTGCGCCGAGCCGCCGGCGATGCCGCCATCGGGCAGGTCCGAGGTGCCGGAGCGAAAGTCGACGCGATCGACCTCGAGGCCGAGACCATCGGCCGCGATCTGCGCGAGCGCCGTCCAGGCGCCCTGCCCCATATCATGCGCGCCGATCTCTATCACGCCGGTGCCATCGCGGCGGATCGCCGCGCGCGCCTCGGCCTGGAACATCAGTGCCGGGAAGGTTGCCGTGCCCATGCCCCAGCCGACCAGCAGACCGGAATCGTCGCGCATCTGCCGTGGCGCGAGTGGCCGCTTCGCCCAGCCGAAGCGCGCCGCGCCCTGCTCGTAGCAGGCGCGCAGCGCCTTCGAGGAGAACGGTTTTCCGGTGGTCGGCTCGACCTCGGCGTAGTTCTTCAGGCGAAACGCCAGCGGATCCATGCCGCAGGCGAGCGCCATCTCGTCGATTGCGCTTTCCAGCGCAATCGATCCGCTCGCCTCGCCCGGCGCGCGCATGAACAGCGGTGTGCCGGTGTCGACGCGCGCCGCCTCATGCGTGGTCCTGATCGCAGGACTGGCGTAGAGCGTGTGCGAAGCATCGGCCGCGGGCTCGTAGAAATCGTCGTAGCTGCTCGATACCGTCTTCGCATGGTGATCGATCGCGGTGAAGCGCCCGTGCGCGTCGACGCCCATCTGCAAGCGCTGCCGCGTCGGCGCGCGATGCCCGACCGGGCCGTACATCTGCTCGCGGCGCAGCACGAGCTTCACCGGCTTGCCGACCAGCTTCGCCGCCATGACGCCGAGGATCTGCGGGCCCGTCAAAAACCCTTTCGAACCAAAACCGCCGCCGAGGAACGGGCTGCGAATCCTGATCTTCTCCGGCGCGAGACCAAACAGCTCGGCGACGCGGGCGCGCGCCATCACCATGGCCTGGCTCGGCGTATCGATCGAGAGCGTGTCGCCGTCCCACGCTGCTACGATGGCGTGCGGCTCCATGGCGTTGTGATATTGCGGCGGCGTCTCGTAGGTCGCCTCGATCCGCTTTGCGGCCGCGGCGAGCCCGGCGTCGATATCGCCATGCTGCACTTGTGCAGGGTTGCCGACGCCGACGACAGGCGGCGCAAACGTTTCGCCGGCGTCGAGACCGACGCGAGGGTTTAGCGTCTCATAGCACGGGGCCAGCAGCGCTGCGCCTTCGGTCGCCGCCTCCAGCGTCTCCGCGATCACGACGGCGATCGGCTGATTGGCGTAGCGGATCTCATCGCTCTGAAGGACCTCCATCCGGAATACGAACGGATTGGTCTTGATGTCAGGGTCGATCGCGAGCTCAGGCTTGTGTTTCGACGTCATGACGTCGACCACGCCCTTGTGGCTCCTGGCCGCCGCGACGTCGAGCGACGTCACGCGGCCGCGCGCGATGCTCGATACCGCGATCACCGCAAACAGCATGCCCGGCGGATGATGGTCCGCGGCGTAGGCCGCCTGTCCCTTGACCTTCAACACGCCGTCGCGGCGGGTCAGCGGCTGGCCCATGTTCGAGCCGTGACGGATATGAGCGGGCGCAGAGGTGAGGTTGATCTCAGGCATGCAGGGCTCCGGAAGCAAAGGGAGAGGCCGGCAGCGCCGGAATGCGCGCGGGCGTTCCAGCGGCGGCAAGGGTCAGCGCGCGCACGACGATGCGGCGCGCGAGCTCGATCTTGAAGGCGTTGTCGCCGGACGGTTTTGCATCAGCGAGCGCAGCTTGCCCCGCTGCGCGGAACGCGGACGGCTCAGGCGCGGCACCTTTCAGCATCGCTTCCGCAGCGCGGGCGCGCCAGGGCTTTGCGGCGACGCCGCCGAGCGCAAGCCGCGCCTCCTTGATCCTACCGTTCTCGATCGTCAGCCCTGCTGCGGCGGACACCACGGCAAAGGCATAGGAGGTGCGCTCGCGAACCTTGAGATAGCGCGCATGGCCCGCGAATTCCCGCGCAACGGCCGGCAGCCGCACCGCCACGATCAGATCGCCCGGCTCGAGCGCCGTCTCGCGCTCGGGCGTTGTGCCCGGCAGGCGATGTAGCGCGTCAAGGGGCAGCTCGCGCCGGCCACCCTTGCCTTCGATCTCGAGGATGGCGTCGAGCGCAACCAGCGGCACGCAAAAGTCGGAGGGATGGGTGGCAATGCAGCCTTCGCTCCAGCCGAGCACGGCATGCAGCCGGTTCTCGCCGCCGCGCGCATCGCAACCGCTGCCCGCCTCGCGCCGGTTGCAGCGGCTGGCGGGGTCATAGAAATACGCACAGCGCGTCCGTTGCAGGAGATTGCCGCCGACGGTCGCGGCATTGCGGAGCTGCGCCGAGGCGCCCGACAGCAGTGCTTCGGCGATCGCCGGATAGGCTTTTGCAAACGCGGCATCATGCGCGAGATCGGCATTACGAACGAGTGCTCCGATACGCACGCTGCCATCGGCGAGGTGCTCGATCTTGTCGAGCCCATTCAGATGCGTGACGTCGACCAGACGGTCAGGGCGACTAATGCCGCCCTTCATCAGGTCGAGCAGATTGGTGCCGGCGGCAAGATAGGTCGCGCCGGGCTGCGCGGCGGCGGTGACGGCCTCGGCAATGGTCGCGGGCCTGACGTAATCGAACGGCTTCATGCGGAGCGCCTCTGGTTGGCTTCACTGGTCTGCACCTCGAGCACGGCATCGACGATGCCGGCATAGGCGCCGCAGCGGCAGAGATTGCCGCTCATGCATTCCCTGATACGTTCAGGGTCATCGCCCGCCTGCGCTTCCCGCATCATTCCGATCGCGCTCATGATCTGGCCGGGCGTGCAGAAGCCGCATTGAAAGCCGTCATGGGCGATAAAGGCGGCCTGCACGGGATGAAGCTGGTCGCCGCGCGCAACGCCTTCGATGGTGAGGATGTCGGCGCCGTCATGGCTGATGGCGAGCGCGAGGCAGGAGTTGATCCGCTTGCCGTCGACCAGGATGGTGCAGGCGCCGCACTGGCCACGGTCGCATCCCTTCTTGGTTCCGGTCAGTTGCAGGCGCTCACGCAAGAGATCGAGCAGCGTGACGCGAGGATCATCGAGATGGAAGTCGCGCCGCGCACCGTTCACGGTGAGGCTGATGGAGTGGGTCATACAGGGCTCCGATCAGATATGGACATATGCGATCGCTTGCGCGCCACCGCCGTGGCCGCAGTCGATCTGTCGCCGCCCGAACATGAGCCGAGCCGACGTGTCGACGAAGATACGGAGGTACCCTCCGTTTAACAAGTCCCGTCGAAAAATATTGGAATTCGTCAAAAACCCCGTGCGCAAACAACGCGATGGCTCGCGCAAAGGGTTCAATCTAACCAGATCGTGATCTAGATTGGTCTGCATGGACGATCAGGTCGACAACATCCGAAAGCCCCGCGCCGACGCCGTGCGAAATCGCGAGCGCGTGCTCGAGGCGGCCAAGGCCGTGTTCAGCGCGGGCGGGCCGGAGGCGAGCCTGGAAGCGGTGGCCAGGCGCGCCGGTGTCGGCATCGGCACGCTCTATCGTCATTTTCCGACGCGCGAGGCGCTGTTCGAGGCAGTTTATCGCCGCGAGGTCGAGCAGCTCGGCGAGCTCGCCGAGCAATTGAAGAGCGCCAAGGATCCGGTCGATGCGCTGCGGCGCTGGCTGCGCTCCAATGTCGAGTTCGTCGCCACCAAGAAGGGCATGTCGGCAGCGCTGGCGCTCGCGGTGCAGAGCGGCTCGGAGCTGCATGCTTTCTCTTTCGATCGGCTGACCACGGCCATCGGCTCACTGCTCGACCGCGCGGTTGCAGCCGGCCAGATGCGGGCCGACATCAGTCCGGAGGACCTGCTGCGTGCGTTCTTCGGCATGTGCTACATGCACGACCAGCCCGGCTGGCAATCGACCGCGCTACGACTGCTCGACGTCTTCGTCGACGGGCTTCGCGTGCAGCCCAAACGATCAGCGCGCGCGACGGTCAAGAAGACAAAACCGGCGGCGAAACGAAAACGATAATACGGAGCCAGTGATGCGCATTGCGGTGTTGCTGATCACGTTACTCCTGAGCTTTGCGGCCGCGCACGCCGACGACATCGCAGCCGCCAAGAGCGTGATCCGCGCCCAGGAGCAGGCTTTTGCCCGCGACGACGCCGCGGCCGCGTATTCCTACGCCGCACCCGCGATCAGGAAGATCTTCCCGGCCGCCGACATCTTCATGGCGATGGTGGAGAATGCCTACGCGCCGATCTACCGGCACAAGAGTTTTGAGTTCGGCGAGACCAAGGTCGATGGCGACTGGATCGGCCAGCACGTCCACATCATCGACGCCAATGGCGAAGCCTGGGACGCGCTTTACACGCTCGAGCAGCAATCCGACGGCAACTACAAGATCACGGGATGCTCGCTGTCGAAGGCGGGACAAGCGGTTTAGGCGAGGACTCTCGAATCGGCGATGTGCGTTTAACCTTCGCACGCAAATGCAGCCATTGCATGAGGTCCGAGAAGGGCAACAGGCCGGCATGAGCAGTTGAGCAGCAGCCAGAACAATGCAGTGGCGCAGCATCAATGGCTTGAGATAATCTTGGCCGCGGTTCGCGAGAGAAGGGACGCAAATTCGAGATCACGTGCCTTAGCTTCCGTCGGAGCGCCATAGTACATCGCGAAAGTTCCCAGAACCCTTCCGTTCGCTTCAACGGGAAACGACCAACACGCGCGGTAGCCGAACCTACTCGCCAGCCAACTCCATTCACTCCAACGTGGATCCTCCACGACGTCCGGCGTAATGACGGCACATCGCTTGGCAGCGGCTAGGCCGCACGCCAGCGATGCGGGGCCGATCGCAAATCCGTCGACATAGCGCGCATAGTCTTTCGTCATACCCGTGAGATGGTAGAGCGCAGTTCCCTGGGGATTGATGGCGCGGCTGACGACCGAACGCGTGCACCATTCCACAGAGCGCAGATGGCTAGTTTATCCATGTGGAAGCAAATTTGGCTCGACGCGAAAGTTTGTCAGGCATGCCTGCGCAATGCAAAAGGCGTCCCGTTGCCGGAACCCGTGGTAGCATGGTTCTTCGCACGGGCCGAAAGCGAAGTTAAGTTCCTCGGCGGTCTCGAATGATCCTATAGATCGAGGCGTGCTGCAGCGCATCAAGCTGAGATGCCATGGCGCGCCATTGGCCGGCCAATTCCCGGAAAGTATGAGCGATCAGCCGATCGGTGACCTTATCAGCCATCGCCTCGCACTGCTCAGCTTTCCTCATCATTTCGTCGGCGCATAACATGATCGCCAATGACTTGGACCAAACAGCGTTCCAACCCTGGCACTTTGCACTGTCGTCGTCCGGGACGCTGCCTTGCTCGACCAGCGAACTGGATCCACTCGGTGTCATTCGCTGCGAACGGGAAGCGCCCCGACGGCACCCTACGGGCGCAAGCCTCTGAGAGGAGACGCGATCTGCGCTTCACAACGCATGCTCGGTGCCCTCACGAACCGAGGAGTACGATCGTGCCCGACGAAGACAGCCTGCCACCAAAGCTCGCCGCATCCCCTGCAACAAGGGCAAGCTGATTACTGGGTGCCCATTGTTGAAGGCGGGACAGGCGGTCTAGGGCGTGGACTCCCGAGTCTGCGATGTCCGTCTAACCTTCAACAGCGTCGCAGATGCTGCCATTGCATGGGGTCCGAAGAGGGCCGATTCCGTTGAAAAAGGGCGGCAGTAATCCGATGTATTGGCGTCAGCGGCGATGCGGCCGAGCGGCTGTGT
>NZ_JBANBK010000125.1:0-16542 GCF_053572325.1 Bradyrhizobium sp. UFLA05-112
GAACTCGCTTTCCACGGCATCCACACCTCCCGCAGAACAAAAGCGGAAAGTGTAACCCATGTGTCCGGTACGTACCGTCACCTATGTCTCAGGCTGCTCACAAGGATTTGGGGCGGCTTCTCGCGCTTCGCCTTTTCCTCCACCAACGAAACAACCAACCCTAGGTTCTTGCCCGGTGCCGAATGCGTTCCGCCGCTTCGAACGCGCGGCATTGGCGGGCCGCCCCTTTCAAAACAGTCTCTGCGCTGGTTTGCACTCGCCATTGAATTTCTTGAGACCATCGCGTTCAATGAACTGAGCAATCAACGCACCGGTTACGCGGTTGAGCGTGACGCCGCCTTTGTCCGGATCCGTTGAAGCGACCGTTACCCCCGACAAATCTCCGGACATCGTCCATTTCACGTCATTTATCATCAAAGTCTGTTTGCCAATATCAACAGCGACCGCAATGGAAGACCTCTCGCCTACTCGGTTGACCTGTTTGCCTTGATGGATCACTTCAACTGTTCCCCAGCATGACAACAGCTGTTCGTCAGCCTTTGCGTTGGCGGAAGCGATGAGTGCAAAAACGGATACCAAGACCAATAGCGCCGCGCGCTTGGTAGGTGAGGCGTCAATATCCAGGGACGCGACAGATGCGGCAGTCAGATCGTCCATGAGAACCTCCCGAAAAGCACCGACCTAGGTCAGTGAGCGCCTTGGTCATGGTCAGGCAGGCAATTGCTCGCGCACTCGACGACCATCTCGCGTTCAAGGGAGAACCGAGATGGCCCTACTCATTGCTCACCGCGGGGGCCCTTATCCTCAGTCTCCTCGATCAGCATGTCGAGTTGACTCGCTAGATCGCTCAAGCTCTCAAAGTCACCTTGGCGCAAGGCGGCATCCTTGGCCAACTTCAGCCATTCGCTGGCGAGTTGCAGCCAAGCTTCCTTATCGATCGGATCGTCTGCCTGCCTCGCAGATTTGCAGCATTCCTCGGCCTTCCAGCGGAACCGATTTGCGGTACTCTCGGACATGACGGGCACCCCCGCGTGTCCCCACCCGAGCGGTGCACGCTAGGCCGACACCGACGAGGGTTATTGAGCCAAATCAAGGAGCATCGGGATATCGCCTATCGGCCCGCTTCGCACGCTTTGGCCCCCTGTCGGCTGATTGACGTAAACCGGACTCGTTGCGCTCAAAGCGAGTTATTCCGAGTCTGCCCCCAAAGGCGACGTTGCCCTTGAGCGGCCAGTAGTAAGCCCAAAGGCCGCAAGTCGTGGCCGCGGCAGAAGAAGAAGACTTGGCAATTGCCCCTCAGGGCGGAGGCGACGCTTCGAGCACCAAGACCCAGTCGCCTTCACCAGATTTGTTGACTCCCGAAGGAGTGAACCGCCTGCTCCCCTCATTGGCGAAAGGAGATCCCGTCACGTCCGTGTACTCTCCACTCGTGGGATCGTACCAGCGAGCCGTCGCCGTGCCCGCGAGCCTGGACATGTCGACCGTGATGGTCCGAATTGATGGCATGTAAACGATCACCAGCGAGCCATTGGGTGTTCGGGCAGCCGTCGCGCAAGTGTTGCTTGTGATGTATCCAATGCCCCAATACTTTCGGAAACGACCGAGCGCCCTTGACATCAGCGAGTCTTGGTCATGGCCAGCGTACGCCATGAATTTTCCGACAGCACACGAAAAGTAGTCATAGCCAGCAGTCACGACTGCGTGGGTTTGATCGGGCACCAGATCATACCATCTTCGCGAGGCGAAAAGCTTTTCCATGTGGCTTAGCTGGATTACGCCCGACGTATCCAGCTTGGCTTCCCATCCCTTCCGAAGCTGCCAGGAGTGGGCGCTGCCATAAAGCTGTCCCGCGGCGCCGCTGAGCATCGACCAATACTCTTGTTGTCGCAAGTTTCGCGTAGAACTGTCACCAGTGAGTTGCCCCTCGAACTCGTAGTTGGCTTCCACCATGAAGACGGGCTTGAAGTTCGCGCGATTGTATTCAGTTAGAACCTGCGCATAGGTGGGAAAGTAGGTGTATGCCGCATCGAGCTCGATGAGGGGCGCCCATGAATCGTCGTCCAGAGAACCGCTGGTCGTATAGTTGAGCTCGACCGTATGGATGTGGTTTTTATCGATGCTTCTGATCCCGCGTGCGACGGCCTTCACTAAATCGTCGTCGGCAGCATTTTGCCATGACTGCAGGTCGTTACCATGCATCCAGACAAGGTTGGGAAAATCCTTGTAGCGACTTCCCAAATATTGCCCGTACGCGAATGCTTTGGACTTGCCGTTCTTTCGGAGGAAATCCAGCCAGCTGATCGTCTCGATGGGGTCCAGGAGTACGACCGTGCCGTGATCCGCCGCAATGCGGAGCATATCGTCGACCCGCTGAAAGTACGCCGGATTTGGTGTTGCAAGGTCGCCCGGAACCAGAAAAGGTGCAATTCCATCAAACGTCTTTGCCTCTATGTTGCAACTCGCTTCAGTGAAAATGCAAAGCAGGTTGATCCAAAGCGTGTTGATGCCATAGCTCCGACGATTGACCATAAAAGCCGCCGCCTCGCTCTGCGACAAACTGGTGATCAATTGTTGTGGGGAGTCTCCGACCATCAGGAACGGAGTGTTTTTCTGGTCGACGAGATAGCGGTTGTTGCGGCTTGCTTTGAGTGGATAAACAGGACCGCCAGGAGATCCAGATCCGGAGATTGGAGGGTACATCGGAGCTTCTTGCGCAAGAAGGCAAGGCATCGGCCCGATAAATAGGGCTCCTCCCAACAGCGCTCTGGCTACAGAACGAAGCATTTGTCACTGATCCAATCATGCATCGCAGCATCAACGATCAAACTATGTTCTTCGGATGATCATATCACGCTGGAAGCGCGTGGGCGGCGACTGTCCGCTTATCGCTCGCGCATGCGGTCTGGACATCCATCATCGACACGCTCCTCAACTTTTGAAGAGTTCGGTAAGGAGCACGGTGACAATGCACTCAATAACCCCGCCGCTTTCGCAGGTTCGAAGGCGCACGAATTAAGTGCACCGTAATTCCCAGCGCCCCTCCCGAAGGCCCCTTAATCTTCGACCCGGAACAGCCGCCATCGCTCGGGCACGCCTTTGAGCTGGTGAACGCCGTGATCCCTGAAGCGGATTTGCGCGTGCGACGCGAGCAGGTCCTTGACCGCGCTCGAGACCAGGACTTCACCGGCGCGCGCTTTCGCGGCGATGCGCGTGCCGATGTGAAAGGCAAGACCGACCATTTCGCCCCCGCTCACCGTGTACTCGCCCGCATGCAGCCCTACCCTGATCTCGAGCCCGAGCGTGCGCACGGCCTTTTGGATCGCTGTCGCGCAATTGACCCCGGCAGCCGGCGCCTTGAACGTCGCCAGCACTCCGTCCCCCGTCGTCACGACCTCCTTTCCGCGCGCCGTCTTCAGCTCTTTGCGCACGGCCGCGTAATAGTGGCCCATCACCTTTGTCCAACGCGCATCGCCGAGCTTTGCAGCCTTTTCGGTGGAGCGGACGATATCGACGATCAGGATCGTGGCGAGCGCCTGTTTGAGCTCGGTGCCGCGCTCGACGGATCTGCGCCGGAGCGCAATCGGCCCGGCCAGCGGTTCGTAACGATGGTTGCGGCGCCGCGCGATCGCGGCTTTTGCATAGTCCTGGGCACGCTGCGCCGTGCCGCAACGAACTGTTTTCTCTCTCGGCGCAAGCGTCCAGTAAACCTTCCGCCCGTCTCCGGCGCCATGGACTTCCACGGCGCCCCACTTCAGGAAAACCGCCGAGCCAACGCGCCGAACACACCACGCCTTCGACGTGTATCCGGAAACGTTCGACTGATGGACTCCGATGCGAAGGAATTTTGGCATGAACGTACGGCCATTCGCAGGAACGTTTGGGAAAGCCTGCTTCAAAACGTAATCGTACACCCCTGCGTTGGCAACCGCGCCGCCTGACCGACGATCTCCGACAAAGGCGACGAAAGGGCGTTGCGCGCCGCTGTGGCGATCATGCCTCAAGCGCGCTTGGCGCCGTCTGCCGGGCCGGGCGACGGAGGCATTGGCAATACGCCCCAGCCATTCACGCCGACGACGGCACGGCCTCCGCCAAATACTGCGCAAACAGGCGCTCGCCGTTTTGCGCGGCGCGACGCTCCTGTTCGGCGACCTCAGCGCGGGCTTCGTCGTGGCGACCGAGCTCGATCAGCGCCTGCGCGCGGAGCGCACCGAACCAGGTCTGCCAGGTCTCGAAGCCAGTGGCCTTCCAGGCGGCGATGCCCTCGTCGAGGCGCGCAAGGCCGCTCTCCACCGCGCCGTCCTGAATGTCGGCCCAGCCGAGCGCGACGTCGGCGAAGGCGACGAATTCCGGAAAGCCCATCTCGACGCAGAACGGGCGGCAGCGCGTCGCCCAGTCGCGGGCGGTCGCGACGTCGTCGCGCAGCATCGCGACGATGAAATTGGCGAGCATGGAAAAGCCGCGTGAATGCGGTTGGCCGAGCGCTTCCGCAAGCGGCACCGCGTCCCGTGCATGAGCCGCGCCGGCCTCGCCCACGCCCGTCATCGCGCAGGCGATGCCGAGATAGAAGCGGCCGAATACGCCGAAATCCATCATGTAGTGCGGATAGAGCGGCGCGTGGCGCTCCGGCCGGTAGAGCCCGACCGTCTCGCTCAGGCGTTTGCGCGCTTCCATCGCGTCGCCGAGATGCAGCCGGATCATGCCGTTCATGTTGCCGGCCGCGAGCGTGTGCTCTTCGCTGGGGTCTCGGGCCTTCATCGCATCGAGCGCTTCGGCGAGCGGCAGCGCGGTTGCAAATTCGGCCTTGCCCCAGTGATACAGCGCAAGGCCATAGGTGATGCGAAACAAGGACGGCGTGTCGGGCAGCGCGCGGCAGGTGTCGTAGGCGCGCCGCTGCACGGCGCCGAAGTCGGGACTGCCGGGGCCCTTCATCACCATCTGGGCCGGGCCGAGCACGGCGAGCAGGCCGAGCTCCTCGCGCCTGCGCGCCTCGTCATCGGGCTGGTCGGCGAGCGCATCGAGACCGGCCTGCAACAACGCCGCCGCCTCCTGCGCGCTGCCGCGCCCGATCGCGGCGCCGCCCGCGCGCAGCCACCATCCGGCGGCCGCATGCGGCTTGCCGCCGAGGGTGAAATGACGGGCGACAATCTCCGGCTCGCGCTCGGCGATCTCAGTGAAGTCCGAGATCAGTCGCTGCGCGACACGTTCGTGCAGCTCGCGCCGCGGCCGCGCGAGCAGCGAGGCGTAGGCGGCATCCTGGATCAGCGCATGCTTGAAACTGAGGTTCTCGCCCGGCCCCTGGCCGACCAGGCCGGAGGCGAGGATTGCCTGCAGGGGCCCGTCGAGCTCGTCAAGGGACTGCTCCGTCACCGCGGCGAGCAACGCGGGCGCGAACTCGCGCCCGATCACGGCGCAGACCTGGATCACGCGCCGGGCCGGGCCGAGTCGATCAAGGCGCTCGGTCAACAGGTCGGAAAGGGTTTCGGGCAGATCGCCGCGGCGGATACGATCCGGCGACTCCAGCATCATGCGCGTCATCTCTTCGACGAACAGCGGCACGCCGTCGGTCTTCGCGACGATGCGCGACACGTCGGTGGGCGACAGCCCGATGTCGCGCCCGATCGCTTCGGCAAAACGGGAAGAATCGTCCGCCGTCAACCGGTCGACCGCGAGGGTGGTCACGCTCTCGCGCGCGGCCCATTCGAGCCGTGATCCGGGTCGCGTGGTCGCGATCATCATCAGGGGTGCGGCGGGGTTTGCCTCGACGAAGCCGGAGAGGAAATCGAGCGAGGTGGGATCGGCCCAGTGCAGATCCTCATAGACGACGACCAGCGGCTTCTCACGCGCTTGCGCGACCATGAGCTCCTGCAGGATCGCGAGCGTGCGCGCGCGCTGCTCGGGCGGGCTCATGCGGACGGGGGGCACGTCCTCGCCGGCGATGCCGAGCAGGCTCGCGAGCAGCGCCGGCGCTTCGGGATCGGCCACCGGCCGGCCGTCGAGAAACACGCGCAGCTTGTGGAGCCGCACGCCGTCTTCGTCATGGGCCGCGATGCCGCACTGACGCTGCAGCAGATCGATGTGGGGATGCAGCACGGTGTTGGCGAGCGCGGCATTGCATTGCAAATTGACGGTCTGGAACGCGGCCTCCGGCGCGGTCTCGTCCAGCACGTGCGCAAGGCGCGACTTGCCGATGCCGGCTTCGCCGACGAGATTGATGAACTGCGCCGATCCCCCGCACGCCGCGTCGAACAGGCGCCGAAGCGCATCGCGCTCGACATGGCGATTGATGAGCGGAGCGCGGGCGATATCGAGCCGCCGCTCGAAGCGGCTGCGGCCGGCGCGAATCCCGGTGGGCACGAACGCCGCGATCGGCTCGGCGAACCCCTTCAGCGTTTGCGGCCCGAGCGCGCGAGCCTCGAACACACCCTCGACCAGGCGCGCGGTCGACTGCGCCATGATGACCTCGCCCGGCGCAGCCAGCGACTGCAACCGTCCGGCAATGTTGAGCGCCGCGCCGGTGAAATTGTCCTCGATGCGTGCGGTGGCCGCATTGCCCTGCCCGACGATCACACCGGTGGCGATGCCGACGCGGACCTGAAGCGGCGTGCCGGCGACCGCAGGCGCAAGCCGCGCGACCTTGTCGACGATGGCAAGACCGGCGCGAACCGCACGCTCGGCGGCGTCCTCATTGGCGATCGGGTAGCCGAAGCAGACCACCACGCCGTCGCCGAGATGATGCAGGATGAAACCGCCGAAGCCGTCGACGGTCTCGCGGATGGCCATGCGATAGGCGGCGAGGCCGTCGAGCAGCTCTTCGGGATCGCGCCCGTCGATCATCTGGGTCGAGCCGACGAGATCGGCGAACAGCACGGTCATGCTGCGGCGTTCGCCAAGCGCAAGCCGGACCGTCACCGGCTTCGCCTCGGCAATCCGCGCGCCGCAGGCGCCGCAGAACTTGACGCCCTCGCCGAGCGGCGTGCCGCACTGGGTGCAGAAGGCGGTCAATGGACCGGTGTCCGCTTCGGCAGCAGGGTAAAACCCTGGCTGCTCGCCTGCGCGGTGCCGATGGCGAACATCAGGAGCATGTCATAGTCGAGCCCCCGTGGCATCTGCGTGAGGGCGCGGTGAACCGCCTGCGGATCGACCGGCTTTGCGGGATTGGGCGCGAAACGCACGAACGGCAGCGCCGTCATGCTCGCAGTAGAGACGGCCGCGGGAAGCAGCAGCGCGGGCAACAGATTCTGCGGCTGGTTGCCCGGACGGTTCTGATACCACTGCGCCCATTGCGGGCCGCCCGGTGTGTAGAGGCAGAACGGCTTTCCGTCCGGCGGCAGCGACGCAATGATCGGCGAGGGATACATCCGCGCCGGGACCAGACTTTGGGCGGTGCCATGGCAGCTCAGGCAGGCGGACGCATGGAAGCCGCCGGAGACATCGGTATGCTTGACGTCCGGCGAGTCGCAATCGGCGTCGGTCTTGAGCTGGCCGCGCTGCACGCCCTCCACCAGGATCACGCCGTGGCGCTGGGCGATGTCGATCGGGCCCGACATGCGCCCGCCCCATCCGAGGGTGGCCTCGGTGTAGGCAGGCGCCTTCGGATTGCGCCAGAACTGCGTGAGCGCCGTGCCGGGCGGATGACCTTCCGGATAATGATCGAATTGCGGATCATTGCCCCAGGTGGCGCCGAGCGGCACCAGCTGGTCCCAGGCGCCCGTGCCCTTGGGCACATCCTTGTCGTAAACGAAGGTCGCAAACACCCAGCCCGTCTCCGGCGCCGCGTCGGTGTCCTTGACGATGATGTCGAACTGCATCACGCGCAGGTCCGTCACTTGCAACGTGTAGGGCGCGTTCGAGCCGTGCAGGCGATGGTCGAGGATCTCCTTGAGCGGCGGCCGATACACGCGCCAGATCGCGGCGCCATCGACCACCGGCCAGTCGGCCGGCGTCGCCGCCACGCCGCCCGCCTTCACTACGAGCCCGCCCTCGGGGAAGCTCGCGGCAGTGATATCGGGGACGCCCACGTCCTTCCAGATCTTGCTCAGCATCGTCGCCGCCATGCGGTCGTAGTAGACGATGGTGTGGTTTTCGGTGTCGCTCTTGAGCCCGCTGTTGGTCTCGCTCGCGCCAAGGATGATCTGCCCGGTGAAGGCACCGAGGATCGGATCACGTCCGCTGTCATAGTCGCCGGGCGCGTCGGCCGGCCCCATCCAGGGCATGTCGTACCAGCCGTTCGAGGCCGGATCCCATTGCGCGGGCGCCTCGATCATCTTGCGCAGCGACGGCGCGACATAGTCCTTCAGCCGCGCCATGTAGTCGGCGGCGTTGGCAACGGTGATGGGGCCCTTCGGCTTGACGTCGCGCCACGACCGCTCGGGCGGCTGCGCCGGATAGTCGTGGCTCAGCTTGCGGAACTTGTAGGGTCCCTCGAACGGCGGCGGGTTGGAGTCCGCTGGCGGGTAGACGCCGAAATTGGACGCGAACGGATCAGGCGCGTCGGCCGCGAATGCCGCCGCGGGCATGAGCGCAGGTATCAGTGCAAGTTTCAGCGTCAGCGTCGTGGCGGCCTTGGCGACGACCGCCCAGCTCGACCGGGATTCAGACCGCGGCATGTGCACCCCCTCGTGCCCATGGGACTGCTGCTCAAGCGCGCATGCCTGCAGGACACGGCTTCCGGCGTTCAATCTGAACCCGAGACCCCGTTTGCGCAAGCGCGCCGGCGAACGCCCCCATTAAATTTGCAGAGCTTTGGAATTTGCAGAAATTTGA
This sequence comes from Bradyrhizobium sp. UFLA05-112, assembly GCF_053572325.1. Taxonomy (NCBI): domain Bacteria; kingdom Pseudomonadati; phylum Pseudomonadota; class Alphaproteobacteria; order Hyphomicrobiales; family Nitrobacteraceae; genus Bradyrhizobium; species Bradyrhizobium sp. UFLA05-112. The sequence goes on from NZ_JBANBK010000125.1 coordinate 8,764, forward strand.
AGCCTTGCCGAAACGGCCCTGCCGGGACGATTGACACGTTCAGAAACAAATACGCCGCCCCCAGCGGACGAGGCCTAGCATGGGATTACCCGAAGACTTGTGACATCCTTCACAATTCGGCGAGGGTTTGGCGGCTGACGTCGGAGACGCCTGGCATCGACCTCCGGCGCGGCGCCATGATCCTCGACGACCGCGTGACCCCAAAGTTGATGGTCGGTGGGCTGCTCGCGATCTCCGGCGTCGCCATCACACCAGTGAGATCGAGCGCTCGACCAATTTGAAAACCCGGAAGTCGCGCCGTGCCCAGCGTCGGCGTGGTGACGCGAGAAAATGCCGACGCTGCGAAATGTCAGGCGAGGCGCTTCAACATCCGTATCAAGCCGGAACTTGAAGCCGGAACTTGAAAGCCGGAACTTGGCGCCAAGCGGGAACCCGCCATCGACTGCGATCAACGCGTCGTGAAATATGAAGCAGCTCACAGTCCTAAATCGACGTCCGGGTGACCCGGGGCGAAGAATTCCGGCCGTCGATTTGGGGGCGATGAGATCGGAAGTGCGCCTGATGACTGACGGGAAAAGACATGAACCAGGAGATCGGAGCGACAGGCTATGTCCTGATCGTCAACAATGATCCATTGATGCGGCAGGCGGTGAGCAGCTACTTTTCCGACCACAATTTCCGCACCAGCTGCTCGTCCGACTGGAGCGAGCTGAACTGCACCCGAACGCTTCCCAGCTTGATCATCATGGACCAGCCAAACGGCCTGCATGACGGGCTGGATCGACTGCGATCCATCCGGTCGAAATCAGATGTTCCAGTCATCGTCACCGGCAACCGCGCCGACGAGGTTGATTCTGTCGTCAGCCTCGAACTTGGCGCCGACGACTACATCGTAAGGCCCAGTCCCGGAGAATTGCTCGCACGTGCCCGCGCGATACTGCGACGCCGGGAAATGTCGCGTTCAGCGCAAAGTCGTGTACGGGAAGGCGGCGGCTACAGGTTCAATGGCTGGCGGCTTGAGCGCTATGGCCGACGTCTCGTAGACCCCCTCGAAACACCGGTCTCGCTAACCAAAGGCGAGTATGCCCTGTTGCTGGCGTTCCTCGAAGCACCTGAACGCCCCCTTTCGCGTGAGCATCTTCTGAATGCGACGCGGGTTCGTGAAGATATCTTCGATCGGAGTGTCGATGTTCAGGTCCTGCGGCTACGGCGCAAGTTGGAGATTGATCCGAATGCACCGCCCATGATCCGGACCGAACGTGGCGTCGGCTATGTTTTTGCCCTGCCGGTCGAGCGCTTTTGACCAATTCTTCCCGCCGGCCATGTGAGGCCCCGCCTCGATGGCGACGCCGGCAGAAAGACGCGTGCTGCGTTGGGAGCAATGGCGTTGCTCAAATCTCCTTTCGCAAACGGACCCGATGTGATTTTGCCGGGCGCACGTTGTTGCGCCTTGTAGCCGAGCCTGTGAGTCATCTTGCAGACGGTGCGTTCGTTGCCATGAACCACCTCGCTACGGCTGTAACGCAATGCGCAGTCCCTGAAATTCTTCCGTAGCGCGTCTCGCTCATCCTGCGGGCGGCTCGCTCAGCTTCGCCTCGGCCGAAGCTTGTGGCGACCGACATCGTAACCATCGGGAGCCCTACGCATGTCAAATCCGATACTCAAGCAAGCTGTCGTCATCGGTGCGGGGATGGGAGGTCTTGCTGCGGCAAAGGCTGTCGCGCCGTACTTCGAAAAGGTCACGGTGTTCGATCGTGACGCGCTGCCGGACGTGCCAGCGCCTCGCTTCGGCACGCCGCAGGCATGGCACACGCATGGGCTGCTCGCGGGCGGACACCGGGCACTCGAATTTCTGTTTCCTGGCATCGAGCACGATCTCATCGAGGCTGGCGCCATTCGGATACGCGTTCGGCGCGACATGCGCCTTGAAGCGCCGGGCTTCGATCCTTTCCCGCAGCGCGACCTCGGCTTCGATCAATTCGGCATGTCGCGTGCCGCGCTCGAGCACGTCTGTCGTCGGCGGGTCGAACGTATCGGGCATATCGAGTTCAGGCCGCGCACGCGTGTAACAGAAGTCATTGCCTCGCACGACAATCGTGCGGTGACGGGAGTGCGCTTTGACGACATGCGCGGGAGGGAGGGAGGCCTCGCTGCGGATCTGGTCGTCGACGCCTCGGGGCGGGCTTCGCCAACGCTTCGCTTGCTCGAAGCGATCGGCTCGGCGAAACCGGCAGCGATCGAGATCGGCATCGATCAGGCCTACGCGACGGCCATCTTCGAAAAGCCCGACGACGCTCCGACGGATTGGCTCGGCATGGTGCACGTGCCGATGCCGCCGGCCAGCAGCCGCCTCGCGATCATCATGCCCATAGAGGGGCAACGATGGAGCGTCTCGCTTTGCGTAAATCACGGCGAGGCGGCGCCCGGCGACATTGACGGGTTCATGGCTTTCGCCAAGTCGCTCCGCCGTCCCACCGTCTACGATGCGATCCGCGGCGCGAAGCAGATCGGCAACATCGAGCGGTTCGGAATGCCGTGCAGCGTGCGGCGCGCTTTCGACAAGCTCGACCGTTTCCCTCGCGGGTTGATCCCGCTCGGGGATTCGATCTGCCGCTTCCCTCCGGTCCAGGGCCAGGGGATGTCCGTCGCCGCGCAGGAGGGCTGCGTTCTGGCGACCCTGCTCGAGTCGCGCTGCCGACTCACCGATCCGCTCGATGGCCTCGCGGAAGCCTACGTCCGCGACATCCAGCCGCTTCTCGAAACCCCATGGACCGTCGCGATGGACGATCTCGTTTATCCGCAGACGCGCGGTGTGCGGCCGCCGGACCTCGAAGCGAGGATGCAATACGCGCGCGCGCTCATGCGGCTCGCAGCCGAGGATTACGAGACGGACAGGATCGTCTGCGAAGTACGGGGGCTCCGCAGGCCGCAAAGCGCGCTGCGCGCACCCGAGCTGGCAAGCCGCGTCAAGTCCACGATGGCGGCTGCGTAGGCCTTTTTCGAAATCGCAAGTGGAGGAATTAATGAACGTCATGAACAAATCGACCGCTTCCGACCCAGCCGCGGAACTGGGTGCGAAGATGCAGGGACGAATCGTGGCACGGGGCGACGGCGACTATGCCCGCACGCGGCGGGTATGGAACGGCGCCGTCGAGAACCAGCCAGCGTTATTTGCAGTGTGTGAGACGTCCGCGGACGTGCAAGCGGCGGTGCGGAGTGCGCGTCGGCACGGAGTTCCTCTGTCGGTACGCGGCGGAGGTCATGACTGGGCGGGCCGCGCCTTATGCCCGAACGGACTCGTCGTCGACCTCGGCAAGATGAGGCAAGTCATCGTGGATCCGCACGCTCGAACAGCGACCGTCTCCGGCGGCGCAAGGATCAAAGACGTGGCTGCCGCCGCGGGTTTCTACGGTCTGGTTGCGGCATTGGGCAACTGCGGTGAGGTCGGCGTCACCGGCCTCACCCTGGGCGGCGGCTACGGCCCTCTGAACGGTCGGTACGGCCTGGCGGCGGATAATTTGCTGGGTGCCGAGGTGGTGCTCGCGGACGGGCGGCGCATAACGACCGGACCGGATGCGGAGCCCGAGCTGTACTGGGCGCTACGCGGCGGCGGCGGCAACTTCGGCGTTGTCACCTCCATGCGGATCCGGTTGCATGGAGCGCGCCGCATGCTCGCGGGATCGATCGTTTATCCCTGGACCGAAGCCGAGTCAGTGCTGCGCCGCTACGCGGCGTTCGCGGAAACCATGCCTGACGAACTCGGTGTGTCAGCGATCATGACATCCGGTCCGGATGGCCAGCCCGCGCTCATGCTGTCGCCGCTGTGGAACGGCGACCAACATCGAGGGGAACGCATCATCGGTGACCTCCAGGCCCTTGGAGCGCCGCAATTCGCACAGCTTGGGCCGATGACCTATACTGACATGCTCGCCCCGTTTGATGCCTGGGTGGCCGAAGCGGCTGGCTGCCACTGGGAGATCCGGACGCGCTCGCTGCCCACGCTCATGCCCGGCGCTATCGATACGATCATTAGCGCAGTCGCCCGCAAGACGTCGCCCCGCACTGCCATCGCTTTTCACCACTTCCACGGCGCGGCCACGCGCATTCCGGCGGATGCGATCGCCTTCGGCTTGCGCCAGGAACATTTCATGGTGGAGATCATCGCCGGTTGGGAGCCCGATGGAAGCAACGGCGCGGAGCACAGGCAATGGGCGCAGAACCTTTGCAGGAGCCTCGCCCCGTTCGCCTTGCCGGGTGGCTACGCCAACCTGTTGGGGCCGGATGACCGCGAACAGGCGGCGACGGCTTATGGCGACAATGGCGCCCGGCTCTGCGCCCTCAAGCGTCGCTTCGATCCCGATCGGGTCTTCGCGTCTGCGATCCCGCTGCCGGAGAGATAGATCCGTTCGATCGGGAACCCATGTTGCAGCTGTAACCACCGGCGGCTTGCCGTGGCCCCTTACTCCTTAGAGTGCCCTACTCAGCGCCATTGAACCGTTACGCGTCCCACGGCTTCCTCAATATTGGTGGACTTTCTTGGGATGCGATGCGCGCTGCTTGAAGAGATGGTGCCTGTTCATATCGCAGTACGTGTTCCACCGGCCGGAAGCTGAAGCCAGGCACTGCTCTCTTGTCTGGTAAGAACAGTCACCTGAGGCGCCAAGCCCTCCGCCAAAGACGCACCAGGGATAATCGTGTGCCGCATGAGCGGTGGTGACGGCTGCCAATAACGTCAGTGCGACCAGGATCGTGCGCATCGTTGCTCCAATGGAAAGCAGGGCGAATATGATGGCGGTGAGCGGGCACCGAAACGACAAAGCGACTGTTGAGCTAGATCAAACGTTTCCGGGCACGTAGCCGTTCCCGCAACGCGCCGTTCTGTTGCGCCCTACCGAACATCGCCTCCCAAGCAGCAACGTACGACCTCGTTTCGGAAATGCCCGCCCTGCCGACTTCAGAAGGCCTATTTTACAGGTATCCTGATTTCGCCCAGGCCCTCGATTCCTCCCGTCACCACCTGGCCGCGCTGCACGGGGCCGACGCCTTCCGGCGTGCCCGTCATGATGATATCGCCGGGCTTGAGCGCCATCGACTGCGAGCAGATCGAGATGATGTCCGGCACGGGCCAGATCAGCTTTGAGATGTCGGAATCCTGCTTGAGCGCGCCGTCGACGGCGAGCCAGATGCGCCCGGCGTAGGGATGGCCGACCTCCGAGACCGGTCGCAACGGGGCGATCGGCGCCGACAGATCAAAACCCTTGCCCCAGTCCCACGGACGGCCCTGCTCACGGGCCTGAAGCTGCAGATCGCGGCGCGTCAGATCGATGCCGACGCCGTAGCCCCAGACATGATCGAGCGCGCGCGCGACGGGAATGTCCGCGCCGCCCTGCCCGATCGCGACGATCAGCTCGATCTCGTAGTGGAAGTTGCTGGTCAGAGGCGGATAGGGAACCGTCGTACCATCGTCCACGACCGTGTCGGCAGGCTTCATGAAGAAGAACGGCGGCTCGCGATCGGGATCGCGCCCCATCTCGCGCGCGTGCGCCGCGTAGTTGCGGCCGACGCAGATGATCCGGCGCAGCGGAAAGCGCGCTGTGGCATTGTGGACCGCGACCGAGGCATGAAGCGGCGGCGGCAGGACGAAATCGGAGTGGGTGCTGGTGTTAGGCATTGCCGCGGTCCTCTCGGAAAAGATGCAGGGCTTCCTGAATGGGTCGATCGGAATAGGAGAAAATCACGGCGTCGCCGTCGATCGCCTCGTGACGCACGCGATGCCAGGACGGGACGACGAAGATGTCGCGCTTGCCCCATTCGACCACGATGTCCTCGCCGGATCGCGACGAGATGATGCTGCGTCCCTTGCCCTCGATCGGCACGAACACGGTCGCGTCCGTCGAGCGGTAGACCGCGGTCGCAAAACCCTTCGGCAGGAGCTGGATGAAGGTCGCCATGGTGGCCATGGCGTGATTGCCTGTGATCGGGTTGGTGTAGCGCATCTTGAGACCGTGGCATGCGTCCCAGGCGGCGGCGCGTCGCAAGCGCTCGAGCGACTCGCGCGTTCGCGCATAGGGATAGTTGAACACCGGCGAGGTGCCGCCGCCTCCCCTGTGATCAACGGGAAGCAGGTTATGGCCATAGCGGGCGTCGCTGTCGCCGACCGGGCGGGTGATCGGCTGCTCGTCAACGTCGAGATGTTCGGCGAAGGATGCATCCAGCATCTGAATGACGGGAATATCGAGACCGTCGAGCCAGAACACCGGATCGGAACTGGGGTTGCCATGATCGTGCCAGGCCCAGGGCGGCGTGATGATGAAATCGCCTTCGTGCATGATGGTACGTTCGCCGTTCACCGCCGTGTAGGCGCCCTCGCCTTCGAGGATGAACCGCAGAGCGGATTGCGTATGGCGGTGGGCCGGCGCAACCTCACCCGGCATGACGAGTTGCACGCCGGCATAGAGATCCGTCGTGATTTTCGACTGGCCACGAAGACCGGGATTTTCGAGGACCAGGACCCTCCGCTCCGCCTCCTTGGCGGTGATGAGGCTCCCGGCCTCGAGCATGTATGCGCGGATCTCGTCAAAGCGCCAGGATGCCGGGCGACACGCGCTTCGCGGTTCGGGTGTTACGAGATCGGCCAGTGAGAGCCACAGGGCCGTCAGGTTGCTCTTGTCGATCTTGTCATAGAAGGCGCGCCGCTCTGCCGTGTCGGCCGTTGGCGCCATGATGGCTTGTTGCGACATTTGCCTGTCTCGCTGTTAGTGATGAAGCGTCGCGGCCGACGGCGTGAGCTTGAGCGCCGGCTCGCGTCGGCGAAGCGCGATCACGGCAAGGCCCGCCAACAGGGCCGGTGCTGCCGCCGCCAGAACGACGGACTGCGCATTCCACCCGAAGCCGAGCAGAACACCACCTGCGACCGGACCGATGATCGAGCCGATGCGGCCCACGCCCAACGCCCAACGCCCAACCCACGCCAGTGGCCCGGATCTCAGTCGGATAGAGGCTGGCCGCGAGCGCGTTCATGCCGATCTGCGCGCCGACCACGCCAAAACCGGCGAGGAAGGTCGAGATCATCAGCGTCCACACGCTGGCGGATCCGAAGGCGATACCCGCAATGAAGAGCGCCGAGGCGGAATAGGCGCCGCCGAGCACCAGATACGGATCGAGCCGGTCGACGAAGCGCCCGAGAACGATCGCGCCGACGACGCCTCCGGCGTTCAACACGGCCGTCGAGAGGATCGCGATGTTGAGGGGCAGGCCGCTCGCCTTGAGCAGCGAGGGCATCCAGTTCACGAGGAAGTACATGACGAGCAGGTTCATGAAGAACGCGATCCAGAGCAGCACCGTCATGGATGCGCGGCCTTCTCCGAAAAGCTTCGTCACCGGAAAGCCGGATGTTTGCGAGCCATGCATGACATAGCGGCTCGACGACGAAGGCGAGATGGTCGGATCGAGCCTGACGAGCAAGCCTGCGATCCGGTCGTCGGCAACGTTGCGCGTCATCAGATAGCGGATCGACTCGGGCAGCCAGATGATCAACACGATCAGGGTGACAAGGGGAAGCACGCCGCCCACGACGAAGACCGCTTGCCAGCCGAGCGCACCGATCAGAGGCGCACTGATCACGCCGCCGATCGTCGAGCCCAGCGGAAAGCCGCAGAACATGATGGCGATGAGCAGCGCGCGCATCCGCTTCGGCGCGTATTCGCTGGTCAACGCAATTGGGCATCGCGCCGCCGAGTCCAAGGCCCGTCAGGAAGCGGTAGACAAGGAGCTCGTTCA
>NZ_JBANBK010000126.1:0-16334 GCF_053572325.1 Bradyrhizobium sp. UFLA05-112
CTGCCGATCTCACGCGTGCAGGACGTGTTCATGCCCGAGCGCGTCACCCGCGTGCCGCTCGCCTCCCGCGAGATCGCAGGTGTCTTGAACCTGCGCGGCCGCATCGTCACCGTCGTCGACATGCGCGCCCGGCTCGGGCTGCCGCGGCCCGAGGACGGCAAGCTGCCGATGGCGGTCGGTGTCGACCTGCGCGGTGAATCCTATGGCCTGCTGATCGACCAGATCGGCGAGGTGCTGCGTCTGCCCGAGGACGGCAAAGAGGAAAATCCCGTCAACCTCGACCCCCGCATGGCCAAGCTCGCCGGCGGCGTCCACCGTCTCGACGGCCAGCTCATGGTCGTCCTCGACGTCGATCGCGTCCTCGAACTCGAAACCAAAGTGCAAATGGCTGCGTGAGCCCAACAACATCGAAGCCGGAGAATAAAAATGAAGACATGTTTGGTCGTCGATGATTCCAGCGTCGTGCGCAAGATCGCGCGCCGCATCCTGGAAGGCCTGGAATTCGAAGTTACAGAAGCCGAGGACGGCTCGAGGGCGCTGGAGATTTGCCAGCAGAAGCTACCCGATGCCGTGCTGCTCGACTGGAACATGCCGGTCATGGACGGCTTCGAATTCATGGGCCATATGCGCCGCCTGCCCGGTGGCGACCGGCCCAAGGTGGTGTTCTGCACCACCGAGAACAACGTCGCCCACATCGCCCAGGCGCTCAGCGGCGGCGCCAACGAGTACATCATGAAGCCGTTCGACAAGGACATCATCGCCGACAAGTTCGCTGAAGTCGGCTTGATCCCGGTCGGACAAGCCTTTGCCTAAGCCTTCCTGGCCTGAGTGTTCCGGTAATCCTGAAAGAGGCTGCCCTGTGACCCCGCCCGAGTACGAGTATCTGCGGAAGTTCCTGAGAGACCATTCCGGTCTCGACCTGTCTGCCGACAAGCAATATCTGATCGAGAGCCGGCTATTGCCGCTCGCGCGCAAGGCCGGACTCTCCGGCATCGGCGAGCTCGTCCAGAAACTGCAAGCTGGTTCGAGCGCGCTGATCACCAGCGTGGTCGAAGCGATGACCACCAACGAGACCTTCTTCTTCCGCGACAAGGTCCCGTTCGATCATTTCCGCGATACGATCATGCCGGAGGTGCTGAAGGCGCGCGCGCCGCGCCGGAGCGTGCGCATCTGGTGCGCCGCCGGTTCGACCGGGCAAGAGCCCTATTCGCTGGCGATGAGCCTGAAGGAGATGGGCGCGGCGCTCACCGGCTGGCGGGTCGAGATCATCGCCACCGACCTGTCGCAGGAGGTTTTGGAGAAATCCAAGGCGGGCATCTACAGCCAGTTCGAGGTGCAACGCGGCCTGCCCATCCAGCTCCTGGTCAAATATTTCAAGCAGACCGGCGAGACCTGGCAGATCAATCCCGAGCTGCGAGCCATGATCCAGCATCGGCAGCTCAACCTGCTGCACGACTTCTCCCAGCTCGGCACCTTCGATGTGATCTTCTGCCGCAACGTGCTGATCTATTTCGACCAGGAGACCAAGATCAACATCTTCAACCGCCTCGCGCGTCAGGTCGAGGGCGACGGCTTCCTGGTGCTCGGGGCGGCGGAAACCGTGGTCGGGCTGACCGACAGCTTCCGTCCGGTTCCGGAGCGGCGCGGCCTCTACAGGCCCAATGACACACGCAGCGCCGGCGCAAAGCCCGCGATGACGGCGGCGCCTCCGAGGACCGCTGCGATGGCAGGGCTGCGCGCATGAGCGAGGATGGCAAGGGTGCGGAACGTGTGACGTTCAGTCGCGGCTATGACGTCTGCATCATGGCGATCGACGGGACCTGGCGTCGCGATTGCAAGCTCAACGCGATTTCCGACACCGATGCCATCCTCACGGTCGAAGGCTCGATCCAGGGCCTGAACCTCAAGGAATTTTTTCTCCTGTTGTCCTCGACGGGCCTTGCCTATCGCCGTTGCGAGTTGGTGCGCGTCAACGGCGCGGAAATGGACATCCAGTTCCTGCGCGGCAAGAACAAGAAGAAACGCGCCGCCGCGGGTCATGACGCAACAGTCTGAGCACGGCAGCGGCCTCTTGCTCGCTTTCTTAACGCGTTGTGTCGGATTTGCTCAAAACATCCGATTGAATTCGCGGCCTCCATTTTACGCGGCCTAAGCGCGTGCGCTGTATGAATTGCCGGTCTCAATCGCAGGATCCGGTAATGCCAAGAAGCTCCTTCTCCTCTCTCCCGTCAAACCTGTCCGATGCCGGCGAACGGCGCCCGCTGCAGCTTCTGGTCGTCGATGACGATGCCACGCAGCGTAGCCTGATCACGGTCGCAGCCAAGCATGCTGGCCATGAGGTGACCGTGGCGTCCTCGGTTTCGGAGGCGATCAGCAAACTTCGCGCCGGGCGCTTCGACTGTGTGACGCTCGATCTCGTGCTGGAGGACGGCGACGGCATCGAGGTGCTGCGCGTGATGTCGGAGGCGAAATTCGCGGGCTCCGTGATTGTCATCAGCGGCATGGATGCCCGGCGCCGCAGTGCCGCCCGCCACTTTGCCCGCTCCGTGGGGATCGAACTGCAGAGCCTGCCGAAGCCGCTGGATCTCGCGGCGCTCCGTATCAGCCTCGCCAATCTCGGCAAGACCACGATGGGTCTGCCGACGATGCATACCTGGGGCGGCGTCGCCACCGATGCAATCGTGGAGCGTCACCGCGCCTAAGACGCGCGGCATGCGCGCCGACTCAGCCGATCAGGCGCGGCTGCCCCGCCGCTGCGGTCGTGGTTTCAGCCAATCTGCCGGAATCAGAGAGCGATTTTAAGGCGACGTCGAGACCGACCCTGCAGGCGCCAAGCGCCGCGCTCGCCGTGGCGTAGCGGGGCGTGAGGTCGTCCAGCACGAAGACGTCGATGGAACCCGGCGGATCGCAGGCGTCAACCAGCATGATCGCGGCCTCGATCCGGCGTATGCTGGTCTCGATCTGCGCGATCAAAGAGCGAAGATCGGCCGCGATCAACTGACGGCTGTCGGAAATGGCCGCCGCGACACGCGGATCGGTGCCAGCAAAATTTTGCATGGATATTCTCCGTCCCCCAGCCATTAGGCACTACGCCGCTACTTGTGCGTTAACTTCATGTCCCGTACAAATGCGGGGTGGGCCGAATCCGTGCCGATCGCCAAAACGCTTGGCGCGGACACAAGTCTTCTCATGCCGGATGGACGTGGCACATGGCCGAAAAAACCTCCCGTGGCGAGATCTTTGTGGTCGACGACGACCCTGCCGTTCGCGACACCCTGTCGATGGTGTTGAAGGCGGCGGGCTATGAGGTGATCTGTTTTGCCGACGGCGCCGCGCTGCTCGCGGTCGCGCGAAACCGCACGCCCGCCGCGATCCTTCTCGACGTCCACATTCCCGGCAAGTCGGGCCTCGACATCTTGAGGGAATTGCACGGCGAGGATTATCCCGCGCCGATCTTCATGATCTCCGGGCAGGGCGATATCTCGATGGCGGTCAGCGCCATCAAGAACGGCGCACTCGACTTCATCGAGAAGCCGTTCCGCGGCAGCGAGATCGTCAACCGGCTCGACGAGGCAATTGGGGCGTATGCACGTCGGCAGGCGGAGAGCGCCTCGCCCAAGTTCGGTCAGCTCCACTTTCCCGGACGCGAGCCCCTGACCCGGCGTGAGCGCGAGGTGCTCGAGCAGTTCGCCGCGGGTGCCTCCAACAAGGAAGCCGGCCGCACGCTCGGGATCAGTCCGCGCACCATCGAGGACCATCGCGCCAACATCATGAAGAAGCTCGGTGCCCGGAACGCGGCCGATCTGATCCGCATCGTGATGACGGCCGCGCAACGCGCGTCGTAGACGCTCCTCTCTCGTGCCCCGGACGCAGCGCGTCACGCAGTGATGCGCTGCTGAGCCGGGGCCCATCTCTCCAGTTTAGAGCAAGCGTTGTGGGTCCCAGCTCTGCACAGCAGCGCTGGCGCGCTGCAGTGCGTCCGGGACACGAGAGAAAGCTCGAAACGCTTGCCTCAGCCGCCCAGCGCCTTGCGCAAAATCCTTGCGAGATCCGACTTGCGGTACGGCTTGGCGAGCAGCAGCACGCCGGAGTCCAAGCGTCCGTGATGGATGATCGCGTTCTCGGTATAGCCTGATGTGTAGACCACTTTGAGATCTGGCCTGGTCTTCAGGATTTCGTTGGCAAGCTGCCGGCCGTTCATCTTGCCCGGCATGATCACGTCGGTGAACAGGAGGTCGAACGGCTTTCCGGCCGCGACGATTGCGAGCGCGTCAGCCGCATTGGCCGCCTCCAACGTCGCGTAGCCCAGCGAGTGCAGCTGCGCCAACACATAGTCGCGCACCAGGCGGTCGTCCTCGACCACCAAGATCGTCTCGTCTCCGCCCTCGAGTGTGGCCGGCGTCACGCCCTCGCTGCTCGCAGTCGCCGTCACGCCAGGCGGCAGGTACATCTTGATCGTGGTGCCGTGTCCCTCTTCGCTGTAGATCCTGATATGGCCGGCGGACTGCTTGATGAAGCCATAGACCATGGAGAGGCCGAGCCCGGTGCCCTTGCCGGGTCCCTTCGAGGTGAAGAAGGGATCGAACACCCGGTCCAGGAGCTTTGCCGGAATGCCGGCGCCGGTATCGCTGACCGCGATCAGCACGTAGTGACCGGGGCGGATGTCGTTGATGTTGGCGTAGACCTCGTCGAGATAGGCAGCTCCCGTCTCCAGGATCAGCTTGCCGCCGTTCGGCATGGCGTCGCGGGCATTGAGCGCCAGATTGAGAAGGGCGGTGGTGAGCTGGTTGGGATCGACGATCGCCACGCAGCCTTCCGCCTCGAACACGGATTCGATCTGGATCTGCTCGCCCAGCGTCGGGCGCAGCAGCTTGGCCGTGTCGACGATCAACGAATTGACGTCGATCTCGCGCGGTTGCAGCGGCTGCTTGCGCGCAAAGGCGAGCAGGTGCTGGGTCAGCTCGGCGCCGCGCGCTGCGGCCTCGTCGATCATCTTGGTGATGGCGGCAAGCTGCGGCTCCTTCTCGACTGCTTCCGCCAAAATCTCGATCGTCCCGGTAATGACGGTGAGGATGTTGTTGAAGTCGTGCGCCACGCCGCCGGTGAGCTGTCCGACCGCCTCCATCTTCTCGGCGTGGCGGATACGTTCCTCGGCCGCGATCTTGTCGGTGAGGTCGCGGTAAAAGACATTGAACAGCAGTCCTTCGCGACGGTTCAGCGCGGTGACGCTCAGCTCGGCCTCGAACTCCTTGCCGTCTCGGCGGCGGACCATCATCTCGCGCCGGCGCTCGAGGAGCGTGCCGTCTCCCGAGGTCACGAAGCGTTGCAGACCGGCCTTGATCGTTTCGCGCTCGCTCTCGGCGACGATCAGGTCGATGTTGTTCCTGCCCAGTGCCTGGTCACGCGACCAGCCGAACAGCTTTTCTGCCTGCGAGTTCCAGGCCAGGATGGTGCCGTTCTCGTCGGTCTGGACGAAGGCGTCGAGCGATGTCTCGATGATGTTGCGGGCGAGCTGCTCGCTTTCCCGTAGCGATTCCTGTGCAAGCCGGGCTTCGGTCATGTCGCGCCCGACGAAATAGAAGCGCTTCATCTCGGCAGACCAGGTCCCGAGCCAGGAGAGCCAGACCTCGTGCCCGTCCTTGTGGAGGCAGCGAGTGTCGGCGAGCTTCGGCCGTTCGCCGCGCCGCAAGGCCCGCATATCCTCGCGTGACCGCTCCAGATGATCGGAATGGATGAAGTCGGCGCCGCTGCGGCCGACCATCTCCTGCGGCCGATATCCGAGGATGGCTTCGGAGCTCGGACTGATCTGGGCGACATAGCCCCTCGCATCCATGATCATGATCAGGTCCTGCGAGGCGTCGAAGATCCGCCGGCGTTCCTCAAGCTGTTGCTGTAGCGCCCGCTCGGTGCGTCTGGCTTCGGTGATGTCACGAGCCGATCCGGACGCGCCGATGATCTCGCCGCCAGGACCCTTGATCGGCGACAGGCTGAGCGCGATCTCGACAGGGGTGCCGTCCTTGCGCAGGCGCACCGTCTCGAAGCGCTCGATCGGCTCGCCGCGTGCGATCCGTCGCAGATAATCCTTGCCCTGCTCGCGGCGGTCGGGAGGCACGATGATCGAGGTGTGCTTGCCGATCGCCTCGTCCGCCGAATAGCCATAGAGCCGTTCCGCCGCGGGATTCCAGCCGGTGATGATGGCGTCGAGCGACTGCATGACGATTGCATCGTCGGAGGATTCGACCGCAGCATTGAACAGGCGCTCGCGCGCGGCATGATGGCTTCGCGCGGCCTCAGTGCGGCGGTGCTCGCGGACCTCGCGTTCGAGAGCCGCGGTCTTGGCCTGCACCTCCGCTACCATGCGCGCGAAGGCCCGTGCGAGTGCGCCGGTTTCGCCCGGCGCATCGACCGGAATGGCGATCTCGCCGCCTCGGCCGACGGTCTCGACGGCGCGCGTCAGTTGCACGACCGGCCGTGTCAGGGTTCTCGCGAGGAGGAGCGCCAACGCGGCTGCGCCAAGCACCGCAATCAAGCCGACCGACAACGTCGTGTTCTGGATCGCCGCGGCGAAACGGGCGAAAGTCGTGTTGGGGGCAATCTCGATGATTCCGAGCCACTCTTTGCCGGCTAGTAGCGCCGGCGCGAAAGCTGCGCCGCCAACCCGGCCTCGCGCATCCCTGACGACTTGGCCAGCACCCTTGCTGGCCCCGATCAGACCCGCAAAATAGGGAAAATCCTTCACCCAATTGTTGGGCTCGCCGCGCGCAAGGCCGAACTCGCGGCTGCGGTCGGGATGCACGATATAGTCGCCGCGCGCATTCACGACGTAGAGCTGCTCGCCCGGGCGGACCAGCGAACGGAGACGCTCCAGCGCCGGACGCATATCGACATTGACGAGGATGATTCCGAACGGCTTGCCGTCCGGCGTGAACAGCGCAGAGGCCACGCGCAGCGTCGGTGTGTGGGCTGTCGTCGTGCCGCCCCGATCACTCGCCGGTTCGAGTTGCGAGACGTAGAGCTCGCCCGGGGGAAGACGAATCGTGTCCTGGAAGTAGGTGCGTTCACCCTTGCGTTGGAGCTCGTCATTCGGAGCAACCCGCGCCGAGCCGCCGGGGCCGGTTCGGTCCACCCGGACCAGCTCCGGCTCGCTCTCCTCGACACCGATAATACGAAACTGCGCGTAAGCCGGCTTGGAATCGATCTCGGCGGCAAGGCGCGCCGCGAGGCGGTCGCGCCAGGTTTTCTCGGACACGCCATCCTGCGTGTCGGTCCCGCCCGCAATATGCGCGCGGATCAGGCCGTTGAGTGCGGCTGCCGCGCGGTAGCTGGCGATATCGCCGCGCGCGCCGGCGACGTAGCCTTCGATGTCGGATGCCAGCAGCCGCGAGTGGGTCTCGAGCCGATCGATCACCCGCGGCAGAACGGCCTGCTCGACGCTCGAGGAGCTCAGCCAGCCCACCGCAGCCACGGTCACCGCAACCAGCAGAGTCATGGCGATAGCGAGCCGCGTCGCCAGCGTCATGTCGCGCGTCTCGCGGTTTCGGGCACGGTTCGGCTTGTCCTGGTGCGTCGCAGAACCGCTGCCCTCATCATCTGCCGCTGGTGCTGGCATCAGGAGTCCTTGGCTTCCTCGCCTGGAGGCAATCGTCGACGGCCGCAAGCAGCGCCCCGGGGCGGAACGGCTTGGGCAAGCTCGCCACTGCGCCGAGCCTCGTCGCCATCTTCAGGAAGTCCGGCTCGGCGTAGGCGTCGGGCGCGGCCGACCGGCCGGAAATCACGATGATCGGCACCGCCGGCGCTCGCGCCCGGATGTGCCGCATCGTCTCCAGTCCATCCATTCCGGGCATGAAAATATCCAGGAACAACAGCTCGAACTGACCTGCCTCGAACAGTGCAAGGCCCTGGCGGCCGTCGCCGGCGACCGTTACGCGGTGACCAGCCCTCTCCAGCAGCAGCCGGATCGTCATCTGAACGGCCGGATCGTCATCCACGATCAGGATGTTGGCCAAGTTCCAGTCCCCCGAGCCTGGTCCAGGTCGACCATGTCGGTCGAAGCAGGGACTGGGAAATTGTTGCGCGGATTCCGCGTAACCTGCAAGCACTTCGCGACGATGGAATGTGTCCTGTGGCGCGGCTCGGACGAGAGCTACCCATATGCGCGCTTGTAAGCCTACCATGTTACAGCCGGTGGCTGTACCGCGCCTAGTCGCTCAGATATTCCGGATAACGCGCCCGGATCCTGTCGAGCTCGCTGAGCGTGCCTGACAGATGCGTACGCAAGTGCTGCTGCGCGGTAACGGCGTCGCCGGCCTCGATCGCGCGGGTGATCAATCTGTGGTGCCGCACGATGTTCTGGGCCTTGCCGGGGGAGGGCAGGTGCAGCCGCCGCAAACGGTCGATATGTCCGCTGCGGCTGCGCACCAGCGTCCAGAGCTCCTGCTTCCCCGCGGCCGTGTAGAGCTGGGCGTGGAAATCATTGTCGCCAGCGATGAAGCTCTCGAAATCTCCGCCCTTGGCGAATTGCTGCTGGAGCGCGATCGCGTGGTCGAGGCGGATGATCAGGGATTCGTCATGGTTCTCCGCGAGCAGCCGCACGATCTCGAGCTCCAGCGCCTGGCGCAGGAAATGCGCCTGCTGGGCGCGGCCGACATCGACCCGGCTGACCACCGTCGCGTGCTGCGGAAACACGTCGACGAGCCCTTCTTCCTCAAGCCGCATCAATGCGTCGCGGATCGGCGTCGAGCTGACGCCGAATTGCGCGGCGAGAGCGGCGCGCGACAGCGGCGAGCCCGGCGGCAGATCAAGGGACAGGATCGCATTGCGCAGCCGCTCGAACACCTGTGGGGCGGCCTGCCGGGCGCGGTCGAGCCGCGCGCCGGGACGGGTCGCCGCGCGAGGCGCGGTATGGGGCACTTCCATGGCGGCGGCTCCGCGCGCTTGCCTTTGATGCACTAATGCATTAGTGCATCAGTAGCGCCGCTCGTCAATGCCGGCCGGAGGAAACGAACAACAATGATCAAGCAGTTCCAGCATGGCTTCGTTGCCGTCGCCCTGATCGTCGCCGTAAGCGCCACTCTGGCCGTATCGGCGGCCCCCGCGAGAGCGCAGCAGAAGTCCGAGGTCGCGCTGTCGCGCCAGCCCGGCATCTTCTACATGCCGAGCCACATCATGGAAAAGCAGAAGCTGATCGAGAAGCATGCGGCTTCGCTCGGCGTATCAGGCGTTACCACCAAATGGATCACCTTTTCCGGCGGCGGCGCGCAGACCGACGCTCTGCTCGCGGGCGGCGTCGACATCCTCAACACCGGCACCGGCAATCTCCTGCTGCTGTGGGATCGCACCCGCGGTGGTGTGAAGGGCATCGTCGCCACCTCGGCGCAGCCGATGACGCTGATCAGCAGGGATCCCAATATCAAGTCGATCAAGGATTTTGGCCCGACCGACAAGATCGCGGTCCCGACGGTGAAGGTCTCGACCCAGGCCATCGTGTTGCAGATCGCAGCTGCCGAAGCCTTTGGCGCCGATCAGTGGTCGAAGCTCGATGCCAACACGGTGCAGCTCGGTCACCCCGACGCCTATGCCGCGCTCGTCAATCCCAAGCACGAGGTGCACAGTCACTTCTCGATTCCGCCGTTCAGCTTCCTCGAGCTGAAGAACGTGCCGGGCGCGCATGTGGTGCTGAATTCACCCGACGTGATGGGCGGACCTCTGAGCCAGGCGCAGTTCTTCACCACCACAAAATTTGCCGACGCCAATCCAAAGATCATCCAGGCCGTGCGCGACGCGACCAAGGAAGCGCAGGACCTGATCCGCAGCGACACCAGGCAAGCGGTCGAGATCTACAAGGAGGTCACCGGCGACAAGACCTCGGTCGAGGAGCTGCTGGATCTGCTCAAGCAGCCCGGCATGATGGAATGGAATCTCGAACCGCAGGGCACGATGAAGTTCGCCGCCCACCTGTTCAAGACCGGAACGCTGAAGACCCAGCCGAAGGCGTGGACGGACTATTATCTCCCCGTTGCGCACGATCTGAAGGGCAGCTGAGCCCATGGCGCTTCTCGATGTCAGCGGGGTGACGCTGCGCTACAAGACCTCGAGCGCCGTCGTCACCGCGACCGAAAAGGTCTCTTTCACCGTCGACAAGTCCGATCGCTTCGTGCTGCTCGGACCGTCCGGCTGCGGCAAGTCGACTCTGCTCAAGGCAGTCGGCGGCTACATGATTCCGAGCGAAGGGCGGATGGCGATCCAGGGACGCGATATCGTCGGTCCCGGCGCGGACCGGATGATGATCTTCCAGGAGTTCGACCAGCTCCTGCCCTGGAAGACCGTGCTCGCCAACGTGATGTTTCCGCTCCTGACCGCACGGCGGCTGCCGCGCAAGGAGGCCGAGGCGCGTGCGCGAGCCTATATCGAGAAGGTCGGGCTGACCCGCGTGGTCGATGCCTATCCGCACACGCTCTCCGGCGGCATGAAGCAGCGCGTCGCCATCGCCCGCGGCATGGCGATGGAGCCGGACATTCTGCTGATGGACGAGCCTTTCGCGGCGCTCGATGCGCTGACGCGGCGAACCTGCCAGGACGAATTGCTCCAGCTCTGGAGCGAGACCAAATTCACCGTGCTGTTCGTCACCCATTCGATCGCGGAGGCGATCCGGATCGGCAACCGCATCCTGCTGCTGTCGCCGCATCCCGGACGCGTCAAGGCGGAGGTCGTCGATGTCGACCGCGTCTCCACCGACGATGGCAGCGCCGGGCGGCTGGAGAAGGAGATTCATGATCTCCTATTCTCGTCCGCGGCAACGGCACATTGAGGGAGCCGGTCATGAGCGAAGCGAGAATTCTGCTGCGAGCCGCATCGGCTGCGGACGCCGTCAGTGCCGGGGAAGTCGAGCGCAAGCTGAACGCCCTTGAGCTGTTGTGGAACGACGGCTTCATCCGCAAGGCCGTCATCATCCTGTTCCTGGCCGCAATCTGGGAAGCTTACGGCGTTTATCTCGATAACCCCCTGCTATTCCCGACGCTGCACGACACCATTGCCACGCTGTTCGAGCGCGTCAAAGACGGTACCATTCCGCTGCGCGCCTGGACTTCGCTCAAGGTGCTGTTCATGGGGTATTCGGCGGGCATCGCGCTCGCCGCCATCTTCACCGTGCTCGCGATCTCGACCCGTATCGGCACCGATTTCCTGGAGACGGTGACGGCAATGTTCAACCCGCTGCCGGCGATCGCGTTGTTGCCCTTGGCGCTGATCTGGTTCGGGCTCGGCAATGGCAGCCTCGTCTTCGTGCTGATCCATTCGGTGCTGTGGCCGGTTGCGCTCAATACTCACTCCGGCTTCAAGAGCGTGTCCAACACGCTGCGCATGGTCGGGCGCAATTACGGCCTGCGCGGATTGCCTTATGTCGCAAAGATCCTGATCCCGGCCGCATTCGGCTCGATCCTCACGGGACTGAAGATCGGCTGGGCCTTCGCCTGGCGCACGCTGATCGCGGCCGAGCTGGTGTTCGGCGTGTCCTCGGGGCAGGGCGGCCTCGGCTGGTTCATCTTCGAGAATCGCAACCTGCTCGACATCCCCGCGGTCTTCGCAGGCCTCTTGACCGTCATTATCATCGGGCTCTTTGTCGAGAACCTGATCTTCCGCGCCATCGAGCGGAATACCGTCCAGAAATGGGGTACCCAATCATGACCAAGAAAAAGACGCCCGATCAGCTCCGCAGCGCGCGCTGGTTCGCCCCTGATGACCTCCGTTCGTTCGGCCATCGCTCGCGCACCATGCAGATGGGCTACGCGCCGGAGGAGTGGAAGGACCGGCCGATCATTGCCATCCTCAATACATGGTCGGACGCGCAGCCCTGCCACATGCACTTCAAGTCGCGCGTCGACGACGTCAAGCGCGGCATCCTGATGGCCGGCGGTCTGCCGATCGAGTTGCCGGCGCTGTCGCTGTCGGAATCGCTGCTGAAGCCGACCACGATGCTCTACCGCAACCTGCTGGCGATGGACGCGGAGGAGCTGCTGCGCAGCCATCCCGTCGACGGCGTCGTGCTGATGGGCGGCTGCGACAAGACCACGCCAGCGCTGCTGTTGGGCGCCACCTCGATGAACATCCCCGCGATCTATCTGCCGGCAGGTCCCATGCTGCGCGGCAACTGGAAGGGCAAGACGCTGGGCTCGGGCTCCGACGGCTGGAAGTACTGGGACGAGCGGCGCGCCGGAAAGATCTCCGACAAGGACTGGGTCGATATCGAAGCCGGTATCGCCCGCAGCTACGGTACCTGCATGACCATGGGCACGGCCTCGACCATGACCGCGATTGCGGAAGCGATCGGCATGACGCTGCCCGGCGCCTCCTCGATCCCCGCCGCTGACGCCAACCACATCCGCATGGCCTCCGAATGCGGACGCCGCATCGTCGAGATGGTCTGGGAGGATTTGACGCCGAAGACGATCCAGACGCGAAAGGCGTTCGAGAACGCGATTGCGGTTGCGATGGCGATGGGCTGCTCGACCAATGCGATCATCCACCTGATCGCGCAGGCGCGCCGCGCCGGCCAGGACATCGGCCTCGATGACTTTGAGAAGGCCAGCCGCAAGGTACCCGTGATCGCCAACGTGCGACCGAGCGGCGATGCTTATCTGATGGAAGATTTCTTCTACGCCGGCGGCCTGCCGGCTCTGATGGAGCAGATCAAGCAGCACCTGCATCTGGATTGCGTCACGGTCACCGGGAAAACGCTTGGCGAGAACATCACCGGCGCTGAGGTCCACAATGATGATGTCATCCGCCCAGTCGACAATCCCATCTACAAAGAGGGCGCGCTCGCCGTGCTCAAGGGCAATCTTGCGCCGGACGGCTGCGTGATCAAGCCGAGCGCTTGCGCGCCGCGCTTCCTCAAGCACACCGGGCCGGCGCTGGTGTTCGATGACTATCCGTCCATGAAGAAGGCGGTTGACGATCCCGACCTCGACGTCACCGAGGATCATATCCTCATCCTGCGCAACGCGGGGCCCCAGGGCGGGCCGGGCATGCCGGAATGGGGCATGCTGCCGATCCCGACGAAACTCGTGAAGCAGGGCGTGCGCGACATGGTGCGCGTCTCGGACGCGCGCATGAGCGGCACCAGCTATGGCGCCTGTATCTTGCACGTCGCGCCGGAGTCTTATGTCGGCGGCCCGCTCGCGCTGGTGAGGAACGGCGACCGCATCACGCTCGACGTCGCCGCGCGCACCATCAATCTGGATGTGCCGGAGGCCGAGCTCGCCAAACGCCGCGCGGAATGGAAGCAGCCCGAGCGCCGCTTCGAGCGCGGCTATGGCTGGATGTTCACCAAACACATCAAGCAGGCCAATGACGGCTGCGACTTTGATTTCCTGGAGACCGGTTTCGGCGCACCGATCGGCGAGCCGTCGATTTATTGATCCGCCCGTCGTTCCGGGGCGATGCGAAGCATCGAACCCGGAACCCATTGCTCCGCAGCGTTTGCGGCCCGATGGATTCCGGGTTCGCGCTTCGCGCGCCCCGGAATGACGAAAGAGAGAGTGAGAACAAAATGACAAAACTCAGCGACGCCACCCGCAACAAGCTCAAGTCGGTCTCCACCGCCACCGTCGCCACCGCGCTGTTCAAGCGTGGCCTGCGCATCCAGATGATCCAGGATGTGCACCCCTTGAGCCCCGATCAGCCGACCATGGTCGGCGAGGCCTTCACGCTGCGCTACATGCCGGCGCGCGAGGATCTCAACACCATCGATGTGTTCAAGGACCGCTCCCACCCGCAGCGCAAGGCGGTGGAGGATTGCCCGCCCGGGGCCGTGCTGGTGATGGACAGCCGCAAGGACGCGCGCGCCGCATCCGCCGGCGCGATCCTGGTGACGCGATTGATGAAGCGCGGCGTCGCCGGTGTCGTCACCGACGGCGGCTTTCGTGATTCCGCCGAGATCGCCAAGCTCGGCTTCCCGGCCTTCCATCACCGCCCGAGCGCGCCGACCAACCTCACGCTGCACCAGGCGATCGAGATTAACGTCCCGATCGGCTGCGGCGACGCGCCGGTGTTTCCCGGCGACGTCATCCTCGGTGATGCTGATGGCGTGATCGTCATTCCCGCGCATCTCGCCGATGAGATTGCCAACGAGACGTTCGAGATGACCGCGTTCGAGGACTTCGTCACGGAAGAAGTCGGCAAGGGCCGTGGTATCTTCGGGCTCTATCCGGCCACCGACCCGCAGACACTCACCGACTTCGCGGCCTGGCGCAAGGCGAACGGCCGTTAGAGCATGATCCGGAAAAGTGTGACGCGGTTTTCCCTCGCGACAAACGCGGAACGCGTTTGTGCGGAGATCATGCTCAAACAACGACCTGAAGCGCGATGACGATCCTCATCGCGCTTTAGTCCGCATCAACCACATCGTCACACGGGCCGGCCGTCATAACGGTCGGTTCAGAGCCAATCAGGAAGGAAACCTCAATGAATCTGTCACGACGCGATCTCTTGGCCGGTGCTGGTGCAGCGGCGGCTTCCACGCTGCTGGCGCGCACCGCGGGCGCGCAGTCTTTCCCGTTCTCGCCGAACCAGCGCTATCCGGATCCCGCCGTGCAGATCCTCGATCCGGGCTTTGCGAAATACCGGCTCTATTCCTCGACGATCGAGCAGGTCGCGACCGGCATGCGCTGGGCCGAGGGGCCGGCCTATTTCCCGGAGGGCGGCTATCTCCTGTTCTCGGACATTCCCAACAACCGGATCATGAAGTTCGACGAGAAGACCGGGCAGACCAGCGTCTTCCGCAGCAATGCCAACTACGCCAACGACAATGCACGTGATCGCCAGGGGCGCCTGGTCACCTGCGAGCACTCCGTCACCCGCCGCATCACCCGCACCGAGAAGGACGGCAAGATCACGGTGCTGGCCGACAAGTTCGAGGGCAAGCGGCTGAACGCGCCGAACGACATCGTGGTGAAATCCGACGACAGCATCTGGTTCACCGATCCGACGTTCGGCATCAATGGCGAGTGGGAAGGCAAGAAGGAAAAGCCAGAGCAGGCCACCACCAACGTCTATCGCATTGCCAAGGACGGCAAGCTCACCGCCGTCCTCACCGATCTGGTCAATCCGAATGGCCTGGCGTTCTCGCCGGACGAGAAGAAGCTCTACATCGTCGAATGGAAGGGCACGCCCAACCGCAGCATCTGGAGCTACGATGTCGGCGACGACGGCAGCCTTGGCGGCAAGACCAAGCTGATCGACGCCGCCGACCAGGGCTCGCTCGACGGTTTTCGCGTCGACCGCGACGGCAATCTGTGGTGCGGCTGGGGCTCGAACGGCGCGTTGCAGTCTGAGCCCAACGACGTGGGCGGCCGCAAGGTCTACCAGCTCAAGGGCAAGTCCGAGGATCTCGACGGCGTGATGGTGTTCAATGCGGAAGGAAAGCCGCTCGCCTTCATCAAGCTGCCCGAGCGCTGTGAGAATCTCTGCTTCGGCGGTCCCAAGAACAACCGCCTCTATATGGCAAGCTGTCACTCCATCTACGCGCTCTACGTGGAGGCGCACGGGGCGGTGTAAGGGAACTATGTGGCGGTAGCTTGCGCCTTAATCTCCAATGTCGTCCTGGCTTTCGCCAGGACGGCGACGGGGAGGCAGCGAGGCCTATGCCTCCGCCATCCCCGCCGCCCACAGTGCAAACGCGTAGACGATCGCGACTTCATCCAGCCGGTCGAAGCGCCCCGATGCGCCGCCGTGGCCCGCGCCCATGTTGGTGCGGAGCAGGACCGGGCCACCGCCGCTCATGGTGGCGCGCAGGCGCGCGATCCATTTGGCGGGCTCCCAGTAAGTGACGCGCGGATCGGTCAAGCCGCCCATCGCCAGGATCGCCGGATAGTCCTTCGCCGCAACGTTGTCGTAGGGCGAGTAGGACAGGATGGTACGAAAATCCTTCTCGCTCTCGATCGGGTTGCCCCATTCCGGCCATTCCGGCGGCGTCAGCGGCAGCGTGTCGTCGAGCATGGTGTTGAGCACGTCGACGAACGGCACCTCCGCGACGATACCTGCGAACAGTTCGCCGGCGCGGTTTGCGACCGCACCCATCAGCATACCGCCGGCCGAGCCGCCGTGACCAATGATGCGCCTTGCGCTCGTGTACCTTGCCGCGATCAGCGCGCGTGCGCTCGCGGCGAAGTCGTCGAACGTGTTGGTCTTCTTCTCGCGCTTGCCGTCGAGATACCAGCCCCAGCCCTTGTCGGCGCCGCCGCGGATATGCGCGATGGCGTAGACGAAGCCGCGGTCGACCAGCGACAGGCGGTTGGTGTTGAAGGAGGCCGGCATCGCCGCGCCGTAGGAGCCGTAAC
>NZ_JBANBK010000127.1:0-16156 GCF_053572325.1 Bradyrhizobium sp. UFLA05-112
GTTGACGCTCGCGATGCTTCAGGGTCGCCGCGGCCCGCATCAGCTCTATGTCCGCGTCAATGCGCTCGACGCCGGCATGACGCTCGTCGATCTCGCCGCGGTCATGCCGGGCGCGCCCGACGGCATCGTGCTGCCGAAATCACGCGGCGGCGACGACGTCCGGCAGGTGGCGCTGTGGCTCGACGCATTCGAGGCAGCGGCCGGCACCACGGTGGGCTCGACCCGCATCGTCTGCGTCGCGACTGAAACCGCTGGCTCGATCTTCGGCCTCGGCACCTACAGGGATTGCTCCCCCCGCCTCGCCGGCCTGATGTGGGGAGCCGAAGATCTCTCCGCCTCGCTCGGCGCCACTGAGAAAGCAAGCGGGGGCGTGTTCCATAGCCCCTATCGGCTGGCGCGCGATCTCTGCCTGATGGCGGCAGCCGCAGCGGAGGTCGCGCCGATCGACACCGTCTATACAGACATCGACAATCTCGCGGGTCTCGAGCAGGAGACGCGCGCCGCCCGGCGCGATGGGTTTTCCGCAAAGGCGCTGATTCACCCAAAACATGTCGACGTCGTCAACGCCGCTTTCACGCCGACCGACGCCGAGCGTACCTGGGCGGAGAAGGTGATCGCGGCCTTCGCCGACAATCCCAGTTCCGGCACGCTGCGCCTCGACGGCATGATGATCGACAAGCCGCATCTTCGCGCCGCGAAAAAGATCCTTGGCCTGCCTTAGGACCTGATCCCAATGATCGTTCGCCAAGCCGCCAACATCCTGGAGATCATGGAATTCTTCGCGCAGGCCAGGAAGCCTGCGACACTCGCGGAGATCGCCGATCATTTCGGCTGGCCGCGCTCGTCGACCTTCAACCTGCTCGCGACCCTGTCGGAGAAGGGCTATCTCTACGAGCCGCGACGTCGGGGCGGCTACTATCCGACGCCGCGCTGGCTGACACTGGCGCGGATGGTCTCGGAGGTCGAGCCGCTGCCGCCATGGGTGCATGCGCTGATCTCCGAGCTTTCGGCGGAGACCGGCGAGACCGCGTCCATCGTTGCGCCCTCGGGCGTCATGGCTGTTTTCATCGACGTTGTGGAATCGCAGGCCGCGATCCGCTACTTCGCGACGATCGGCCACCGCATTCCCATCCATGCGAGCGCCAGCGGCCGCGCGCTGCTGCTGCAATATTCCAAGGAAGAGCGCGACCAGCTCTATCGCAAGATCGAGTTCAGGCAGTATGGCGCGTCGACGCCGATCAGCATCGAGGCGGTCGAGGTGGAGCTGCGCAATTCGATTGCCCGCGGCTATTGCCAGAGCTTTGGCGATTACAGCCGCGACCTCGCGGGCGCCGCGATCCCGCTGCCGATCGGCGATCGGCGGCTCTCCGTCGTGGTCGCCGGACCGGAATTTCGCATCGGCCCCAAGGTGCCCGATGTTGCGGCGCTGATCGCAAGGACGGTCGACCGGCTTCGACCGAAGACCGCCGCGTGAGCCCTGACCTTAGTCGAACCCCTGAACGGGTGGCGTCGAAGTCTGCTGCGGCTGAGCAGGAGATGCCTGAACCGATGGATTGCTAGCCGGCCCGATTTGAGCGACACGGCCATTGGCTTCCATCGCCCGACTACTGGTGGGACCGGGAGCCGCTGAGCTGGGCGTCGGGGCCACTGGGGCGGGCGCTGGAGGTGCCGAACTCGGGACACGACTAGCTTCTCTGCGCGGCCGCTGCCGGCTCGTCGCCGAGCGAGAGCCGCGCAGGCCCCATGAGCGCGCGATGGAAGGACCAGCGGCGTAACCAACGAAGGCTCCAGCCACCGCACCGATCGGCCCGAGCACGACAGCACCGGAGACGGCTCCCAATGCCGCATCGCCTGCGCGTTCCTGCGCAACGGCGCCGGCGGGCACCAGCACGAGCATCGCGACCACGGCCATCAAGGATCTGTTCATCGGAGCGCCTCCCTCACGGGAGATCACTTCTTACGCAAATATGGCGGCAGGACGTTTGTTTATTGCCCAACACAGGGCAATCGACCGATGGAACTCCGGCAATCAGGAAACTTCCGCCGGGATGGTTGTGCCGACGGAGGCGGCTCAACTCTCAGACGATCTTGATCGACATATCCGGCAGGCCTTCGAGCTTGCATAGAAGCACGTCGCCCTTCACGACCGGGCCGACATTCTCCGGCGTGCCGGAATAGATGATGTCGCCCGCCTTCAGTTCGAAGGCTTTGGAGAGCTTTGCAATCTGCTCGGCGACGCTCCAGATCATCTTGCTGAGATCCGAACTCTGCCGCACGGTCCCGTTCACCGCCAGCGAAATCGCGCCCTTCTCGAAATGGCCGGTCTTGCTGGCCGGATGGATCGGGCCGATCACCGCCGCATGGTCAAAGCTCTTGCCGATCTCCCACGGCTTCTTCTCCGCGGCCATGCCGTTCTGAAGATCGCGCCGGGTCATGTCGAGGCCGAGCGCGTAGCCATAGACGTGATCGAGCGCCTTTTCCGGCGAGATGTTGCTGCCGCCGGATTTCAGCGCGGCAACGAGCTCGACCTCGTGATGATAGTTTTTGGTCAGCGACGGATAGGGATGCTCGGCGACCTCGCCGATCGCGACGTTCTGGATCGCATCGGTCGGCTTCTGGAAGAAGAACGGCGGCTCGCGGTTCGGATCCGAGCCGCGCTCGATCGCATGCGCGGCATAGTTGCGCCCAATGCAGTAGATGCGGCGAACCTGGAACACATCCGTCTCGCCGACGATCGGGATCGTCGTCATCGGCACCGGGAAAATCGGCTTCGGCCCCGCTTGCGCGGCGGCCGGCGCCGCCTCGGTCATGGTGGCGGCCGCCGTTGCCGCAGCCGCGGTCGCAAGCAGGTCGCGCCGCGAGGGTGAGGAGGTTTTTTTCATGTTTTATGCTCCTGTGGGGCAGTCAATTGGGCCGACCGATGGAATAGTGGATCAGGCCCCTCCCATCAACGCCCTTGACGCCGATGCGGCCGCGCACTTCTGGCAGACGTACGGTATGATCGATCCGGAAGACATCAGCGCAGGGGAGCACGACGTGCAACCTCCGCCGCGGCCCCGCCGGAACGGCGTCATCGCAACGCTGTTGCTCGTTATCGCGATATCCCCTGGAGCTGGCGCAAGAGCGCAGTCGCTCGAGCCCGCGCACATGACGGCAATCGGTACGATCGACGCTCGCTTTCAATCCTATAATGTCGAGATGGTCGAAGTGACGGGCGGGCGCTTCTGGAAGCCGTATTCACGCAGCCCGCGAGCAGACGCGCAGATCGCGCGCGATCGCTACAGCTACAGGTCACCGATCGATCTCGCCAACACGCGGCTGCGCAGGCTCGCCAGCGCTCTGGGCCCGGCGTATATGCGCATCAGCGGCACCTGGGCGAACGCGACGTTCTTTGCCGACGCCGACAACGCGCCGGCTGTACCGCCCTCCGGCTTCAACTCCGTACTGAACCGCGCACAGTGGCGCGGGGTCGTCGACTTTGCGCGCGCGGTGAATGCTGAGATCGTCACGTCGTTTGCCGTCAGTGCGGGCAGCCGCAACGCGGACGGACATTGGACGCCCGACCAGCCGCAACAGCTTCTCTCTTTCACGCAATCGCTCGGCAGCCGCATCGCGGCCGCCGAGTTGATGAACGAGCCGACGCTCGCGGCCACGAACGGCGCGCCCCCGGGCTATGACGCAAAGGCCTATGGCCACGACTTCGCGGTATTCCATTCATGGATGCGCCAGCATGCCCCTGACACGCTGATCGTCGGCCCCGGCTCCGTCGGCGACTCGTCCTCGCCGTCGGCAGGCGGTATCCAGACGCGCGATCTGCTCGCGGCTTCCCGACGAAGTCTCGATCGCTTCTCCTATCATCACTACAACACACTCTCGCCGCGCTGCGGCGTCCGGGATGATCCGGCGCGGGCGCTATCGCCAGGTTGGCTCGCGCGCACCGATCGCGCGCTCTCGATCTACCGCAGCCTGCGCGACGAATTCGCACCTAGCACGCCGATCTGGTTGACGGAGACGGCCGACGCCGCCTGCGGCGGCAATCGCTGGGACGCGACCCTCCTCGACACCTTCCGCTATCTCGACCAGCTCGGACGGCTCGCGCGGGCGGGTGTTCAAGTGGTGATGCACAACACGCTGGCCGCGAGCGACTACGGCCTGCTCGACGAGACGACGTTTCGGCCGCGGCCGAACTATTGGGGTGCGCTGCTGTGGCACCGGCTGATGGGAACGACCGTGCTCGACGTCGGCGCAACCAGCACGCCCGACCTTCACCTGTATGCGCATTGCCATCCCAGCACGAGCGGTGCCGTGTCCATCCTTGCGATCAACACGTCACGGAGCGGGTCGCGCAGGTTGCAGCTGCCGATCGCGTCGGAGCGCTACACGCTGGATGCGATGCGGCTACGAAGCTCGACCGCACGATTGAATGGGAGGATGCTCGCCCTCACTGCCAACGACGATCTACCCCCGCTCGAAGCGCACACGATGCCGGCCGGGACGATTTCCCTGGCGCCGAAAACCATCACCTTCCTGGTGATCCCGAATGCCGGCAATCCCGCCTGCCGATGAGGCGGGACCCATTCTCCCGGTCAGCGTTGCCCAAGCACGCTCGCCGCCGGCATGTAGATCTGCGCATAGCCTTCCTTGATCGCAGAAGTGATGCGATCGAGCCGCCGGTCGATGTGCTTTTCCAGCACGGAAACGCAACGCGCCTCATCGCGCGCCTTGAGGCCCTCGACGACGGCGCGGTGCTCGGCCTGCGTGTCGGAGCGGTTGACGCGGTCCATGTCGATCCAGCGCACGAAGCGGATGCGGGCGTTGACGTTGCGCAGCACGCGTAGCATCTCGGCATTGTTCGACATCGCCATCAGCCGCTCGTGAAAGGTCTCATCCAGCTCGACCAGTTCGACCGACGAACGTTCGCCGGGGTCTGGCCCCGTCGCTTCGAGGAACTTGAGCAGCGCGTCGATGTCCTCGTCCCCAGCGCGCTTGACGGCGAGACGGACCGAGGCGATCTCGATCGACTTGCGCAGCTCATAGAGATCGAAGATCTCGTGCGCGTCGAGCTCACGGCAAAAGAAGCCCTTGCCTGGCATGAAGCGCAGGAAGCCTTCAGTGTTCAGGCGATTGAGCGCTTCACGCAGCGGCGTGCGGCTGACGCCGAGCCGCTTTGCCAGCTCACCCTCGTTGAGCCGCTCGCCCGGCTTGAACTCGTAGCTCACGGCCATCGCCTTGAGTTGTTCATAGACGCGATCGACGATGCTGTCCGAGGCGAGTTCCAGATGCTTGTTCATGGGGAGCTTCTCGACCTCTAACCAAACCGGCGCGGCCGCAGTCCGGCATGAAACCACGTGATCATGGAATAGATATCATAAACAGGCAGGCCCACCTCCGCCTGCAATGCAGCAGCGTAAGGTGGCATGTTGGTGCATTCAAGCACGATGGCGCCGACATCAGGATGCTTTGCCACGAGCGCCTTGCCGGCGTCGACCACATCGCGCTCGGCTTCAGCGATATCCATGTCGTCCTTCTCGGCCTTGATCAGGACGCGGAAGAACTCCTTGCCGTTCTCGGTGCCGACCAGCGGCGTGTCCAGCGGCACGCCCACGCCTTCCAGATGGGCCGGCGACAGGGTCGAGCCCGACACCGTGACGAGGCCGACGCGCTTGCCAGGCGGCAAGGTTGCCTGCACCCACGGCACCTGCATCAGCGATGACGTCGCCACCGGCACGCCGACGGCGGCGGCAAGCTCCTTCTGAAACAGCGCGAGGAAGCCGCAATTGGTGGTGATGGCTTCGGCGCCAAGCCGCACCAGATCCTTCGCCGCGTCAATGAAGTCCGGCAGCAGCCCGGCCGCGCCCTTCAGCACGACCTTCTCCGGGCTCGCTCCGCTCACCACGCGATAGAGCACCGGGAACGGCCAGGTGGTGCCGTTGCCCATGTCGCCGGGAATACGGGGAAAGCGCGCTTCCAGCATCAGAATGCCGAGTGGCGCGCCATAGAGCGCCTTGCCGCCACGAGCGATGCGGGACGAGGAATTTTGCGGATAGGTCATGATGCTATCTCAGAGGAAGCGGCTGGGTGCGAACGGTTCAAGCGGAATCTCCGGCGCCTTGCTGCTGACGAGCTGCGCGACGAGGCGGCCGGTGCGCGCGGAGCCGACGAGGCCGATATGACCATGGCCGAACGCGTAGACGACATCGCGCGAGGCGCGGGCATAGCCGATGCAGGGACGGCCGTCCGGCATGCTCGGGCGGTGGCCGAACCACATCTTGATGCGTGAGGCCGGAATGTCCTTCGGCAGCTTCGGAAACATGCTGAAGAGATTGTCGCGCAGGATCTCGGCGCGGTTCCAGTTCGGCTCCGCGTCAAGCCCGGCGATCTCGACCGTGCCGGCGGCGCGCAGGCCCTTGTTGGTCCAGTTCACCACCATCTTGGCGTCGGAGGCCATCATCGAAGAGCGCGGCCCCGTCTCCGGATTCTCGATCATGACGTGATAGCCACGCTCGGTCTCGAGCGGCAGCCGATCGCCGATAGATGCGGTGAGCAGTCTTGAGCGCGCGCCTGCAGCGACCACGGCGGCATCGCAGGCGATCTCGCCGCTTTCGGTCAGAACGGCAATGAGCTTGCTGCCGTCGAGCCTGAGGCCCGTCGCCTTGGCGCGCACCAGTTTAGCGCCGCTGGCGAGCGCATGATTGGCAAGTGCCGCGACATAGGCGCCGGGATCGCGACAGCGTCCGGCCTCCTCGACCACCACACCGAATTCATAGCGTGGATCAAGCTCGGGCTCACGCTGGCGCATCTCGTCCGCAGAGAGCTCCAGCCATTCGACACCGACGCGCTTGCGGATGCGCCAGCCGAGGTCGCCATCGAAATTGGCGCGCGAAAGGAAGACATGCATCACACCGTTGCGTTCAATCAGCTCGGAAACGCCGGCCTCGTCCGCGAGCTTCTTGTGCAGAAGGGGCGCGTCCTTCAGGAGATCGCGCAACGCGACTGCCGTCTTCTCGACGCGCGACTCGCTCCAGCCGGAGAGCAGGTACTTGATCAGCCAGGGCAAAGCCTTCGGCAGGTAAGACCAGCGGATCGCGAGCGGACCGAGCGGGTCCATCAGATAGCCCGGCACCTTCTTCCAGATACCGGGCTCGGCCGGCGGGATCACCGAATGCGACGACAGCCAGCCGGCATTGCCATAGCTTGCCGCCTGCTCGCCGCCGGGCTCACCCGGATCGATCAGCGTGACGCGATGGCCCTCGCGCAGCGCCTCGATGGCGCTGATCACGCCGACCGCGCCGGCGCCGATGATGGCAACGTGGCGGCCAGTCGACATCAGCGCGAATTCTCCTGCGGCACAAAATCCTTGCCGACGGACAACGCGCGCTGATCGAAGATGCAGTGCAGGATCGCAGGCTTGCCCGACGCCAGCGCGCGCTCGAAGGCGGGCGCGAACTCTTCCGTGCGCTCGACGCGCTCGCCATGGCCGCCGAACGCCTTTGCGTACATCGCGAAGTCCGGATTCTTGAGCTGCGTGCCGACCACGCGGCCGGGATAGTCGCGTTCCTGATGCATGCGGATGGTGCCGTATTGCGCATTGTCGATCACGACGACGATCAGGGCTGCGTCGTACTGCACGGCGGTCGCAAACTCCTGGCCGTTCATCAGGAAGCATCCGTCCCCGGCAAACGCCACGACGACGCGATCCGGATGTTGCCGCTTGGCAAGCACGCCCGCCGGCACGCCGTAGCCCATCGAGCCCGAGGTCGGCGCAAGCTGCGCGGCAAAGGCGTGGAAGCGGTGATGGCGATGCAACCAACCGGCATAGTTGCCGGCTCCGTTGCACACGATCGCATCCTTCGGCAGCCGATCGCGCAGCCAGGTCATGACACGTCCGTACTGGAACGAACCCGGCAGCTCGCGCGCGGTCTCGGTCCAGGAAATATAGTCTGCATGCGCCTTGGCTGCTTCGCCCTCCCAGGCCGGCGTCGCCGCGGGCTTCAGCGTCTCGACGGCGGCTGCGAACGCAGCAGGCGTGGCCTGCATCGCGAGCGTGGGCTGATAGACGCGGCCGAGCTCTTCCGAACCTGGATGAACGTGGATCAGCTTCTGGTTCGGCACGGGAATGTCGAACAGCGAGTAGGACGAAGACGGCATCTCCGACATGCGGCCACCGATCAGCAGGATGACATCCGCGCCGGTAATGCGCGCCTTCAGGCTCGGGCTCGGGCCGATGCCGAGATCGCCGGCATAGTGGGAATGATCAGCGTCGATCAGCGACGCCCGGCGGAACGAGGTTGCGACCGGCAGATCGAACCGCTCGGCGAAGCGCGCGATGCCCTTGGCCGCTTCCGCGGTCCAGCCGGAGCCACCGAGAACGACGAGCGGCGCCTTTGCGCCGGCAAGCATCGAAGTCAGCCGTTCGAGATCGGCCGGCGCCGGCCAGCTCACGACAGGCTCGACGCGCGGCGCGTCGGCAACCGCCGCCGTCTCGGTCAGCATGTTCTCCGGCAGCGCGATCACGACGGGACCGGGGCGGCCCTGCATCGCAACGCGGAACGCGCGCGCGACGAGCTCGGGAATGCGATCGGGACGATCGATCTCGACGGCCCACTTCGCCATGGTGCCGAACACCGCTTTGTAGTCGAGCTCCTGAAACGCCTCGCGCTCGCGCATGCCGGTGTCGACCTGACCAACGAAGAGGATCATCGGCGTGGAATCCTGCATTGCGATGTGGACACCATGGCTGGCATTGGTCGCGCCGGGACCGCGGGTGACGAAGCAGATGCCCGGGCGGCCCGTGAGCTTGCCATAGGCTTCCGCCATCATCGCGGCGCCACCTTCGGCACGGCAGATCATCACGTCGATCGGGCTGTCATGCAGCGCATCCAGCGCGGCGAGATAGCTCTCGCCCGGCACGCAGGTGACGCGTTCGATGCCCTGCGCAACCAGCTGGTCGATCAGGATCTGGCCTCCGGTGCGGGCGTTACGAATGGTCATGACAGCTCCCTGAAAGTCTTTGGCGATGCGCTTGAGCGCGCGCCAGTTATGTTCCGAGGTGGCGTAGGACAGGCGGACAGAGCACGCAAGATCGAAAGGCTTCTCATATCCTGCGCAGACATCATGCCCGTCCCCGATGTTTGCAACTATCGGCCGCTCGCGATGATGCGGCGGCAATGATCGAGCGCCGCACCGATCAAATTGTCGCTCGCCTCCGGCGTACGGAACGCCGAATGCGCCGACAGCGTCACGTTCGGAAGCTTGGTCAGCGGATGGCCTGCCGGCAGCGGCTCGACCGTGAAGACGTCGAGGCCGGCATGCCCGATGTGGCCCGAGCGCAGCGCCGCGATCATCGCGTCCTCATCGACCACCGCGCCGCGCGCCGTGTTGATCAGGATGCTCCCTGGACGCATCATCGCGATGCGCTCGCGGGAGAGGAATCCTTTGGTCTCGTCGTTGAGCAGCAGATGCAGCGAGACGACGTGGCTCTCCGCCAGCAGCTTCTCCAGCGTGACGAAGTCGACACCCGGATGCGTCTTCGGCGTCCGGTTCCAGGCGATCACCTTCATGCCGCAGCCGAGCGCCATGCGCGCGGCTTCGGCGGCGATGCCGCCAAAGCCGATCAGACCGAGCGTCTTGCCGGTGAGCTGGAGCGCGTCGCGGCGCAGCCAGTTGCCCTCGCGCATGCCGCGATCCATCTCGCCAAACCCTTTTGCGGAGGCCCACATCAGCGCGATCGCGCATTCGGCGACCGCGGTGTCGCCGTAGCCCTTGATGGTGTGGACGGCGATGCCGTGCTGGCCAAGCTCGTCCGGATTCATGTAGCTGCGCGCTCCGGTGCCGAGGAAGACGACGTGCTTCAGAGCCGCACACTTCGCGGCGATCGCCGTCGGCACCGCGGTGTGATCGACGATCATGATCTCCACGCCGTCCAAGAGCAGCGGCAGGTCGTCGGGCGAAATCGCGGGGTCGCGGTTGATGCCGACCGGGAGGCTATCCTTGCGCAGCAGCTTTTCGGTTACGGCGGCAAGCGTGTCGTTGGCATCGACGAACAGGGCACGCATTGGCTGAGCTTTCTCTTTCCGGGCTAAAAATACAGTATTGCATTTTAAGCTGAATACAGAAATAGTCCAGAAGCCGGGGTTGGATGTCAGGGTAACTGCCCAGGAGAACTGCCATGAATCGCAGGGACGCACTCACCACCGTCGCCCTCGCCGGCGCTGCGATGGCCGCAGCCACCTCGGGCAGGGCCGACACGGCACCAAGCTCCACCCTCGACCGTATCAAGAAGAACGGCGCGCTGCGCATCGCGGTCATTGCCGGCCAGGATCCCTATTTCCACAAGGACCTCGCCAACAATCAATGGTCGGGCGCCTGCATCGACATGGCGAACGACATCGCAGGCAAGCTCGGCGCCAAGGTCGAGACGCTGGAATCGACCTGGGGCAACCAGATCCTCGATCTCCAGGCCGAGAAGATCGATCTTGCCTTTGCCGTGAACCCGACGCCCGAGCGCGCACTGGTCATCGACTTCTCCTCGCCCATCCTGGTGCACTCCTTCACCGTCATCACCAGGAAGGGTTTTGGCAAGCCGCAGACCTGGGCAGAAATCAACAAGCCCGAGGTCAAGATCGCCGTCGACATCGGCTCGACGCACGAGACGATCGCGCGGCGTTATTGCCCGAAGGCGACGATCCTCGGCTTCAAGGAACGCAACGAGGCGATCCTCGCCGTGTCCACTGGACGGGCGGACTGCAACATATCACTCGCCGTGCTTTCGGTTGCGACGTTGAAGAAGAACCCGACGCTCGGCGAGCTCGCAGTGCCACGGCCGTTGCTCACACTGCCGACCAATCTCGGCATCCGCGCTGAGGCCGATCGGCGCTACAAGGATTTTCTCAGCGCCTGGGCCGACTACAACCGCGCGCTGGGCCAGACCCGCGAATGGCTGCTCAAGGCTTTTGAACCGTCGGCCTCACCGCGGAGGACATCCCCGGCGAAATTCAATTCTGACAGCCGCCTCGTGTGGCAGCAGAAGCGCGCCGACCAGCCGGGTCGATGAGATCGACGCGCGAGCCGGCCTACCGCTGCGTTCCCTCCCCCATTGCCTGGGAGCGGCTAGAGAGAGGGTGCCACACGGCACACTCTCTCGATTGAGTGCGCGACGCTTGCGCGTGGCCAAGCCAAAATCGGGCAGGTTGATGACCCATCGCGTAGGCTCTGCGCGCTCACTGACAAACGAGCACGGGGATTCTCGCCTGCGTCAGCACCTTGTTAGTCACGCTGCCGATCAGAAGCATGGAAAGCCCACTGCGGCCATGCGATGACATGACGATGAGATCGCAGCCCTTGTCCTCAGCTGCGGCGATGATGGCTTGATGGGGATGCCCGCTCTCCACTTGAATCGTCTCGCAAGAAACGCCAGCCGTTTTGGCCGCATTTGCCGCGCGATCCAATACGCTCCTGGCCTGTTCCTTGCGCAGCTCGGCATATGTCGCGACGGCTTCAAGGAACCGCCCTGTCAGTTCTGAAAACGGTTCCACGACGAAGATCACGGATACCTTGGCTCCAAGGGATTTCGCCAGCGCCAACCCACGCGCCACCCCATGCTCCGCCAGCTCCGACCCATCTGTCGGAATCAGAATATGCCGGTACATGCCTCACCTCCCGATTGTCCGAACCATCCCTGCCTTCTGCAGGTTGAGCCCGCGTTCCGGATACCGTCTTGAGATAAATCAATCTATTGCGCGGTGCGGACGGCCGAGCGGCTGGACCGTGCAACGAATTGCAGTCAGCCAGGTTGATTGTGATCGCAAGTTCCGGATTGGAGCAACGTCATGTCGATGACCAAGGTTCCTGCAGCGCTTCTCGTGATTGGTGCGATATCGCTCGGAGCACCCGCAATGGCTGCCCCGATCACACCCTTATCCACGAGCGCCAAGCCGATGGTGCAGGAGAGTGACGTGGTCCAGGTGCGCTGGCACTGGGGCCGTTGGCACGGCGGAAGCTATCGGTGCTCCCCCTATTGTCGTTGGGGCGGTTAGTACTACTGCATTTCTCGTGCGAAGGCCCGTTGTGAATGCGGGGCCACCTTACGTGATCGCGGATCTCGCTTCCGCCTTCGCTCGCTGAACTATCCAAGCTACGAGGCAGGGCGATCTGTTCAACCTGCCTGCATCATTGTGTTGTCGGTGGCCGGGGCGGATCGCCCCTCAAGCTCCGCCCACAGGCGGAAGCGCTCGTCCACGTTGAGGCGAGCTATCTGGAACGGCCGGTCGAAGATGGCGAGAGATTCCTTGCCGAGTTCGAACCGCGGCCAGACGTCGCTTGTTTCAGGCGCACCGGTCGCGATGAAGCGCAGCATGGCGGCCTGAAGGCGCGTGGCGACCTCGATATCGCCAGGTGTCATCGGGCCACCCTTGCGCCGGAGGATGGGGCGATCGACGAAGTCAGGAAAGTGCGCCCAGACGCAGGCATTGTCCGCGCCGTGGGTCGGCCCTTGCGACAGGAAAGGCTCCAGCGCGGGACGATGGTCGAACCGGTTCAGCCAGACAGCACCACCGGCCGCACTCTGATGGCGCGCAATCACGGCTAGCGGTCGATGCCAGAATGCATCCGACAGCAGCGCCTCGTAAGGATCTTCATCGGGACGCGCCGTCGCGCGATAGCAGCCGAGCAGGCGCTCGAAGCCGGCATCGCCAAAGGACGCGCGGACGTGCCGCTCGGTGACGCGGATCATTGCGGCGGGCGGCGTGCTCTTCAGGAACATCGCCATCTCGTCGCGGCAGGAGCCGAGCCAGAGCGGGACATCGCGCAGCGCGCCATCGGCGATCGCCGAGATCGGATCGCGCGGGATCACCACACCGTCCAGCACCGGACCGAACACGGTCCCGGCTTCCGTTTCATCCGCCAGCCTGCGACCAACGCTCTCCACCGCTGCGAAGAGCTGAGGCAGCGGCACCGTCGCGATGGCGCTCGCATCGTTTTCGATCTTGAGCTCTGCGATCACCCGCCGCGTCACCTCATCGGCATGCGCTGGGTTCATGATGCCACGGCCCGGTGCACTGAAGGCAATGGCCTGCGCGAACTTGCCCTGCGCCTGAGGCAGGGTGGCCAGCGCGATCACCATCGACGCGCCGGCGGACTGGCCGAACAGCGTCACCGCATCGGGATCACCGCCGAAATTCGCGATGTTCGCACGCACCCAGTCGAGCGCAGCGAGCGCATCGGACATTGCGAGATTGTTGGCCTCCGACAGCCTACCACCGAAGCGATGCAGTTGCAGGAAACCGAGCGGACCGAGCCGGTAGTTGATGGTGACGATGATGGCCGGCCCTTGCGCGGCGAGGAAGCCGCCATCATAGTCGGCGCCGCCGCCGGTGACGAAGGCGCCGCCATGGATGAAGAACAGCACCGGCAATGGTCGATAGGCCGCCGCCGGTGCAAAGATGTTCAGGCTGAGACAGGTGGGCTCGTTCGCATGATCGAGATGACCGGGCTGCGGCGCGTAGGCGCCGTAGGCCGTACAGGCGATCGGCTCCGACCACGCGCGCGGCGGCACTGCTTTCGCAAAGCGCCGTGCGGTCGCATAGGGCACGCCCCTGAAGGCGCGCACCCCGCCCTGTTCGAGGCCGATGACCGCCCCGCTCGTGGTCGAAACTGCCTGCGTCAGCATGTGAACCTCACCTCTGCTCTAACCGCGCCGCTTTCCGAGATCGGCGATATCGACCGTGTGCGTCTCGCGCGCCGTCGCAGCGGCCGCGGCCGAGATCACGCAACAGGCGCCGACGAAGATCGCGACCGGGATCCACCCGTTCGGCCCCTCGCCGACCAGGCTGGCGCTCACCAGCGGCGTGAAACCCGCGGCGAGGAAGCCGAGCTGCGTGCCGATCGCGGTGCCGGAATAACGCACGCGCGCCTCGAACATCTCCGCATAGAACGACGGCCAGATCGCGTTCGGGGCGGCATAGACGACGCCGGAAAGGATCATCGCGGCCGCGAAGATCGCGATCGTGTTGCCCGATGTCACCAGCATGAAATAGGGGAACAGCAGCACCGCGCAACCGAGCACGCCGCCGATGAACACCGGCTTGCGGCCGATCCTGTCGGCGAGCAACGCCCACAGCGGCTGGGTGATCAGCGCGGTGACGTTGCCGAGCACGCCGGCCCAGAGCATGGTCGGGCGCGCCACGCCGAACTTGCTGGTAGCGTAGCCAAGTGCGAACACGGCGGTCATGGTGCTGACGGTGGCGATCAGCGCGCAGACGATCACGCGAAGCACGTCGGGCCAGTAGTCGCGGAGCAGCGCGATCACGGGGAAGCGTGCGACCTGCGCCTTGTCCTTGATGTCTTCGAAGACCGGCGTCTCCGGCATGGTCCGCCGCACGAGATAGGCGACCAGCAGCACCAGCGCGGAAAGCAGGAACGGAATGCGCCAGCCCCAGCTCATCAGCTGATCTTCCGGCAAGCTCGAAACCGGGATGAACACCAGCGTTGCCAGGATCGCGCCCGCCTGCGTGCCGCTCAGCGTCCAGCTCGTGAAGAAGGCGCGGTTGGAGTTGGCGGAATGCTCGAGCGTCAGAGAGTTGGCCCCGCTCTGCTCGCCCGCGGCCGACAGGCCCTGCAACAGCCGCAGCAGGGTCAGGATGATCGGCGCGGCATTGCCGATCGCCTTCGCATCCGGCAACAGCCCGATCGCGAGCGTCGAGCCGCCCATCAGGACGAGCGTGAACAAGAGCACCGTCTTGCGCCCGATGCGGTCGCCGAAATGGCCGAGGATGACGGCGCCGACCGGACGCGCGATATAGCCAATGCCGAAGGAAAGCAGAGCGAGCAGTGTCGCCGTCGAGGGATCGACATTGGCGAAGAACACTTTTGGAAAGATCAGCGCGGCGGCAGTGCCGTAGATGAAGAAATCGTAGTATTCGAGCATGCTGCCGACGAAGCTGACGAGCGCGGCGCGCTTCGGCAGCCTGGTCTGCGCGGCTTCCTTTGCGACGGGCGCGTTCAGCGATGCGGTTGACGTCAACGTCATGAAAATCCTCCCCGTGTGATGTGCGGCAGATCCCGCGTCATTGCCGGCGACCACGTTGGGTTGCGCCGGAGCTGCGGTGACTTGCCGTCACCCTCTTTCCCTCATAATGTACGAACTAGTACGTTTACGCAAGGCCGCATCGAAGCCGTGCCCGGAGTTGCGAAATTTGCCTTCACCTTCAGGGTGATCCATACGACTTGGCGGGAGAAACAGTGATGCTGAAGCGCATGCCCCCCGCCCATAAGCGCACCAACGACCCCGAGCGCACCAAGCGCGACATCATCGAGGTGGCGACGCAGGAATTCGCCTCCGAGGGCTATTCCGGCGCGCGGGTCGACGCGATCGCGGCGCGGACCCGCACCTCCAAGCGGATGATCTATTACTACTTTGGCGGCAAGGAGCAGCTCTATCTCGCGGTGCTGGCGGAAGCCTATCGCAACATCCGCGCGCTGGAGGACCAGCTCGACATCCAGCGCTGCGACGCGCGCGAGGGCTTGCGGCGGCTGATCGAGGCGACCTTCGACCACGACGAGCGCAATCCGAACTTCATCCGCCTCGTCAGCATCGAGAACATCCATCATGGCAAGCATCTGAAGCAGAATCCGCAACTGCGCCAGCTCAACGCCAGCGTGATCGCGACGCTCGATGGCATCCTCGCCCGCGGCCGCAAGGAAGGCGTCTTCCGCAACGACGTCGACGCCGTCGACCTGCATCTTGCCATCAGTTCCTACTGCTTCTTCCGCGTCGCCAACCGCCACACCTTCGGCGCCCTGTTCGACCGCGACCTGAGCGAGCCGAAAGTGCTGGCCAAGAGCCGGACGCAAATCGTGGAGATGATCTTGGCGTGGCTGGGGGCGAAGGCGAGCGAATAGCAAGGCGGCCTGGCCGCCCGTTCGGACGGCTCGCGTCGGGTCGCGAGAGCTTCCAAATCCCAACTGTCACTCCCCGCCACCGGGTCTCGCCTTCGGCGAGCCCGATAAAGGCTTTGGCAGGGAAACTGGGGCGCGTACTCATAGCCTACGCCGCAATCGGGACGCGTATCAGGTCCGAGAAAGGCCGATTCCGTTGAAAAAGGGCGGCAGTAATCCGATGTATTGGCGTCAGCGGCGATGCGGCCGAGCGGCTGTGTCG